>JAEWUR010000068.1 GCA_023397045.1 Planctomycetota bacterium | reverse complement strand
CATCAACGCCGGGGACGGTCCGCACGAGCATCCGACGCAGGGGCTGCTGGATATCATGACGATCCGGCAGCGAAAAGGGCGTCTGGACGGTTTGACCGTGGCGATGGTGGGCGACATCGCGCACAGTCGGACGGCGCGGTCGAATATATGGGGGTTGAAGAAGCTCGGCGCGCATGTGATCGTGTGCGGGCCGTCGACCTTGGTGTCGCCGCGTTGGGAGGAGTTGGGCGTCGAGTATTCGTACAGCCTCGACGCGATCCTGCCGAGGGTCGATGTGTTGAATCTGCTTCGGATCCAGTTCGAGCGGCAGACCACGCGGCCGTTCCCGTCGGTGCGAGAATACGCGCATCTTTACGCGATGGATCGGCACCGGTTGGCGAAAACGAAGAAGGATATTTTGATCCTGGCACCGGGTCCGATCAACCGCGGCGTGGAGGTGACGCCGGACGTGGCCGACGGTCCGCATTCGGCGATTCTCGAACAGGTGACCAACGGGGTGGCCGTTCGGATGGCGGTGGTGTGGCTGCTTCTGGGGCGATGACGCTTGTCTATCCGACTTTTCGGACGACGCCCACGACGACGCCGAGCACTTGGGCGTCTTTGACGTAGATGGGTTTCATCGTTGCATTGGCCGGTTCGAGCCGGATGCGGTTTTTCTCGGGGAACCAGCGTTTCAGCGTGGCTTCGCCTTCGTCGGTCAGTGCGACGACGATCTGGCCTTTTCGGGCGGTCTTCTGCTTCTGGACGACGACGAAGTCGCCGTCGGCGATTTGGTCTTCGATCATCGACTCGCCCTTGACCTGGAGGACGAAGAGGTTTTTGGACTTTGGATCGAACATTTCCTGGAAATCGACGCGTTCGGACTGTTCGATGGCTTCGTGAAGGACGCCGGCGGCGATGCTTCCGGCCAGGGGCAATCCACGTTCTTCGATCGGCTCGGCGGCCAGTTGGATCGCCCGGGACATGTTCGGCTCGCGGGTGATGAGCCCTTTCTTCTCGAGGGCCTTCAGGTGGCAAACGACGCCGTTGGGCGATTGGATGTCGAAATGGGCGGCGATTTCTCGGACGGTGGGGCCATAGCCGCGGCTGCGGATCTTGTCGCGGATGAGTTCGTACACCTCTCGCTGCCGATCGGTCAGTTTTTCAAACAGGTCCATGTGTCTTTCCTTATGGGGCGAGACGATATCATCCAACGCAACGCTCTGAACAATCGTACAATATACACGTGTACATTGTCAAGAGGTGACGGTCATATTATCGCGGTGGATGAGTTCGTCGTAGGGGCAATGGCCGAGCGTTTCGGCGATTTGGCAGGTTTTCATGCCCTTGATGCGCCGGACGTCGTCGGCGGCGTAATTGGTCAGGCCGCGGGCGAATTCGATTCCGTCGGCTCCGCGGACGCTGACGACGTCGCCTTTGTGGAATTGGCCTTCGACCTCGACGACGCCGGCCGCGAGGAGGCTGCGGCCTTTCTGTTGGACGGCGGTTTTCGCTCCGGGGTCGACGAACAGCCGTCCACGCGGTTTGACGGTCAGTCCGATCCAGCGTTTTCGGGCGGCGACGGCATGTCCCTGGGCGAGGAACAGCGTGCCGACGGTCTGGCCGTCGATGATTCGGGAGAGGACGTCAGGCGAGCCGCCGTAGGCGATGATGACGTTCTCGCCGCCGGAGGTTGCCAGCCGGGCGGCCTCGAGTTTGCTGGCCATACCGCCCTTGCTGAGGCCGCCCAGCCGATCGCGAACCAGGCCGGTGATCGAACTGTCGAGCCGATCGACGGTTGGGATCACATGGCTGCCTGGTTCGCGGGGGTCGCCGTCAAACAGGCCCTCGACGTCGGAAAGTAGCACCAGGAGCGGCGCCCGAATCAGGTTAGTGACGATCGCGGCCAGTCGGTCGTTGTCGCCGAAGGTGTTTTGCAGCTCGTCGACGGCCACGGTGTCGTTTTCGTTGATGATCGGCACGGCGCCGAACTCCATGAGCGTTACGAGCGTGTTTCGGGCGTTCAGGTAGCGGATGCGGTGTTCGAGGTCTTCGGCCGTCAGCAGGACCTGAGCGGCGTGTCGGCCGTGCCGATGCAGGGAGCGTTCGTAGGCCTCGACCAGGATGCTTTGGCCGACGGCGGCCACGGCCTGAAGCTGGGCGACGCTGGTGGGCCGGCTTTTCAGGCCGAGGCGTCCCATCCCGGCTCCCACGGCCCCGGAGCTAACCAGAACCACCTTTCGGCCGGTCGACATGATATGGTGCAACTGGTCGGCGAGTTGCTCGATTCGGTTGGGATCGAGTTGGCCGTCTTCTCGGGTCAGGACGCGGGTGCCGACCTTGATCACCAGGGTCGTGGCCAGGGCGGCGATTTCTTGGCGTAGCAGGTCTTTCATGGAGCACCAAGATACCGCAGCCTCGGGCGAAGCGAAAGGGCATTTCCGACACACGCCGCGGCCGGTGTTTCCAGTTGCATTTTGCGGTTTTCATGCCGGTTGACGGGCCTCCTCTCATATTGTGGCAGGACGCCCGTAGAACGGGCGTGACAACACTACGTCGAGCAAAAAAACGAGGCATCGGGTAATCCCATCAACCCGTGCTGAAGCACGGGCCGAATACCGCCTGCGGCGGAAAAGGGCCATGAAGAGTTCGTCCGCCTTTTTTGGTTATATGGCGTAAGGCTTTGCAAAGAATGCGAACAGCCGTTTCTGGAAACACAAACCGCCCTCACCCCCTGCCCCTCTCCCGCTTGCGGGAGAGGGGAGACACGAAAGGCGGGCGGACTCTGTAGGGGAATTTCGAT
>JAEWUR010000028.1 GCA_023397045.1 Planctomycetota bacterium | reverse complement strand
CGGCCGCAAGCGAATCATTCGGCACAAGTTCGCGAAAGATCCGCAAGGCGTCCGCGCTGGCGATTCGTGCGTTGCTTAGGCCCAGTTTAGCCAGCGAGGCGGCCGTGAACTCGGCGTATTTTCGGACGACCTCGATGCCCAGGAAATTTCGTTCGGGCTGGGCCGTCGCCGCGCTGCGCAGGAAAAGCCCCTTGCCCGAGCCGACCTCGACCTCCAGCGGCGCGGTTCGGCCGAAAATCGATGCCGGATCCCACGGATTCGGCAATTCCTCGAAGCTCTGGAACAAGTGACCGCTCAGGTCGAGCGAAGGACTGATCTTTCGGAGTGCGCGGCGGCCCATGAAATCAAGAAACCGTGTTGAGAGGGGCGTTTTTTCTAGCAAACTCCCTAATATATCGTATCGATTGCCGGCTGGCTACGTCGCACCGGGTGTTGTGGCGGACTCGGCCGGGAAAAACCCGGCAGCCCCCCTTTCTTCCTCGCCGCGTCCGTGGGGTATAATTACGTGGCGATTTTTTGGGGTTCGAAAAGAACACCGTCCGTCAGACGGACCTTGACCGACTGGACCCGCTATGGCTCACACGATCGTGATTTTCGGCGCTTCGGGCGACCTGACCAGCCGCAAGCTCATTCCCGCGTTCTACGAGTTGTACCGCAAGAAGCGACTGCCCGAAAACACGCGGATTGTCGGTTTCTCGCGCACGAAGTTTTCCGACGAGGCGTGGCGCGACAAGCTGGCCGAAACGACGGCTCGTTTCGTGGGCGACGCGTTCCAACCGGAATTATGGCGCGAGTTCGCCGCGTCGATCTCGTATCATGCCGGCAATATCGACGTCGCCGACGATTTCCAGTCACTCAAGGATCATCTCTCCAAGATCGAGAACGACCAGCCGGTCACTCGCGTCTATTACCTGTCGACCGCGCCGCAGTTGTACGCGATGGCCATGTCGCAGTTGGGCGCGGCCGGAATGGTCGCCGAAGACCAGGGACCGCGGCGGATCGTCATCGAAAAGCCGTTCGGCACCGATCTCGCCACGGCCCAGGAACTCAACCGCCAAGTGCATGACGTTTTTGCCGAGCATCAAGTGTATCGCATCGATCACTACCTCGGCAAAGAAACCGTGCAGAACGTGCTGGTGCTTCGGTTCGCCAATAGCATTTTCGAACCGATCTGGAACCGCAACTACATCGACCACGTGCAGATCACCGCCGCCGAGTCGCTGAGCGTCGGCCACCGCGCCGCGTATTACGACTCGGTCGGCATCCTGCGCGACATGTTCCAGAACCATTTGCTGCAATTGATGATCCTTACCGCGATGGAGGCCCCGTCGCATTTTGACGCCGACGCCGTCCGCGATGAAAAGGTCAAGGTGTTGCGGGCCGTTCGCGTGATGAAGCCCGAGGAAGTGTATACCGACACCATCCGTGGACAATATCGCCGCTATCGCGATGAGCCGGGCGTCCCGCCCGACAGCGAGACCGCCACGTTCGGCGTGGTCAAGATGCTCATCGACAACTGGCGATGGCAGGGGGTGCCGTTTTTATTGCGCAGCGGCAAGGCGATGTCGTGCCAGACGACGCAGATCGTCATCCAATTCCGGCAGCCGCCGCACATGATGTTCGCCGGCGGACCGCGCGCCCCGTTCGAATCGAATCGGCTCGTCATCCAGGTGCAACCCGCCGAAGGACTCCAGTTGCATTTCCAAACCAAGGTGCCGGACGCAGGCATGAAGCTCCGATTGACCGACCTGAGCTTCAACTTCCGCGATCGTTTCACGGGCGGAATGCCCGAGGCCTACCAGCGATTGCTGCTCGACGTGATGACCGGCGATGCAAGCCTGTTCTCGCGCGCCGACGAGGTCGAGTTGGCATGGAACATCATCGATCCGATCCAGCGCGGCTGGCAGTCGCCGGGTTGGCCGCCCTTGGCGCTCTACGAGGCCGGCGGTTGGGGTCCGCCGAGTTCCGTCGAATGGATGTGCCGGCAGTATCGCGAGTGGTTCGATTCCTGCCCGGTGTTGAAATGAGCGATATGCCAGACGACCTTCCCCAACTTCATCTCGGGCCGGTGGCCATTGATTTTCCCGTCGTCCAAGCGCCGCTGAGCGGATACAGCGATTGGCCGATGCGCGTCATTGCGCGTCGGCATGGCGCGGCCTACACCGTCTGCGAGGTGATGCTCGACCAGTTCATCGTGAACGTGACCAAGGGCCGTAAGGCAAAACGATTCCTGCGCGTCACCGACGAAGAACATCCGTGCGGGGCCCAGTTGATGGGCGCGCTGCCGGAAGAGTTTCCCCCGGCAGCCCTTAAACTGGTCGAGGCCGGCTTCGACGTGATCGATCTGAACTTCGCCTGCCCCGTCCGAAAGGTTCTGGGACGCTGCCGCGGCGGCTTTTTGTTGAGCACGCCCGGCACCGCATTGGAAATTGTTGCCCGAGTGCGCGATGCGCTGCCGTCGCACATTCCGTTGACGGTCAAAATGCGGCGCGGCATGGACGACTCGGCGGAGAGCCGCGACCGGTTCTACGAAATCTTCGACGGCGCGTTCCGATTGGGCGTCGTCGCCGTTACCGTGCATGGCCGAACGGTGCGGCAGCGCTACGAGGGCGTCAGCTCTCGCGAATTCCTGCGCGACGTGAAGCAACTGGCGGGCGGTCGAACCGTGATCGGCAGCGGCGACCTCTTCAGCGCACAGGATTGCCTCGATCTGATTCGCGCGACCGGCGTCGACGGCGTGGCGGCGGCGCGCGGCGCGATCGGCAACCCTTGGATCTTCGAACAGACGCGAGCGCTGGCCGCCGGAGTCATTCTGCCGCCGCCCACGTTGTTCGAA
>JAEWUR010000020.1 GCA_023397045.1 Planctomycetota bacterium | reverse complement strand
GTAGATCGAATGTCGCGGATGCTGGGTCGGCGATCGTTGAACCATGGTCGTCACCCGGTGTTTCATCGGCTATAGGCCGACGCCGATCCATAAGACTTGTCAGCCTCACCGTCCAGGCGATCACTTTCGCTTACGCAATCCGCAATATCCGAGCCCCAAAAGGGCTGTGATGAGTAACACACAAGTCGAAGGCTCCGGCGCATGGTAGGGGAGGCCGGCGGCGTCGAAGAATTGCTGCTCCGTGAACCGAACCGTATAGAGTCTGCCGGTGCCCCAACCGCCGCCCATGTCGTAGTAATTGACGACGATCGAACCGTCGCCCGCCTGGGCGGCGTTGGCATAGCCGCTATTTCCGCCCAATAGACCTGGTCCCAAGGCAACACGATTGTCGTACTCCCACGTTGCGCCGTCGTCTAGGCTGACCATGGCCATCGGACCGTAATACGGGTCGCGGCGATTGCCCCATGTGGCCATCAAGACTCCATCGTTCAACCGGAGAATATCGGTGGGGTGCTGCCCTGTGGACGGTCCCCCTCCCTCGGTCAATGGAGTTGGATCACTCCACGTTTGACCAAGATCGGTGGAGGTAAATTGCACCGTGCTGCCTTCCGGGGTCCGTTGCGCGGCAATTAGTTTGTCGCCGGGCAATCGACACAGGCTCGTCTCCGCGTAGTGCTCCAGATCGGACCGCCACGACATGAGCGAGGGGTCATCCCAGGTGATTCCGTTGTCGGTCGAGCGGAGCACGCCGGCCATGCTGGTCGTGCCGGAAGGGATGGACAAGGATCCCGTGTAGTTCGGGTCGCGTGAGCCGTAAACGGGCATCATAGCCGTGCCGTCACTGAGCGTGACGATGCGGGGACCGTAGGGCGCGGCCACGTAATATGGGTTGTTCGAGCCCAGCTGTTCGTTGTAAGTGCCGCCCCACGGCCCGTCGGGCAAGGACTGCAACGGCTGCCAAGTCTGCCCATAGTCGTCCGAATACGTGTAGCTTAGGCCGGCATAGCGAAAAACAGCATTGTTGTCGTACTGGATCACCGGACTGCCTGCACTATTGTAGTAGTAGTTCAGATTGTCCATGGCGCAGATGATCCGTCCATTAGGCGACTCCTGACTCGAGGGCAACTGCCCCACGCACTGGTTGCGCTGTTCGTAGACAATGTATCCGCCCTCGGGCCGAACGGTGTATCGCTGCTCGGTGACGGGGTCGAGACGCTCGGCCAGGGTGATCGGGCTGCTCCAGGAAAGCCCATTGTCGGTCGAACGCATCCAACTCAATTTGACATTCGGCCTGGAGTTCAGCGAGTCGGGCAGCTCGGGAATCAACGGCGTTTGGGCGTCCTCATAGACCAAGCCCAGCGAGCCGTCGTTCATCGACATGATGGTGCTCCAAGCGGCGCTCGTGGCGACCGTGGTGGGTATGATGGAGTCTGGGAGTTTGCGGTCGCCGTCGGCGGCCGTTGCGTCGCCGAGACGGATTCCGCCCAACGGAAGTCCCATCAGAAGAAGTACAAGGATGGTTTTTTGCATCATTCTGTTCCTAGGCAGGTAGATGTCGTTCTTATGATGAAATAAGTGAGGGCTGTCCCCTATGAGGCGCTTCCGCATCCACGATCCGAACGCCAAGGTGATGAATGCAAGATTTTGGATGACGGATGCGTGCCCTGCACGCATCCTTCATCCTCCATCCAATTGTGGCCCTCTGTCCTTGCGGGGAGGAGGGGAGATTTACTTACGCTTCCGCCATGCGTAGCAGACCAAGCCAAACAGCCCGGTAACCAAAATAATGACAGCAGATGGTTCGGGCACAATGTTTGTCCCGACAACCCAGTTGTCCCAGACCTCGGCATGGGCCGCGCCGCCGGTTCCGTCGCCTAAGTACAAGTTTTCGCCCGTACCGTCCCAGTTGCCATTCACGTTGATGTTCGCGAGCATCAGTGCGTTGTCAAAATACACGCTCATTTTGTGGGTGGCCGCGTCAACTGCCCAACCATAGGTATGGGCCAAGCCATCCGTATTGGCAACGTTCACGGACCATTCGCCAAAAGCTCCGTCACTACCACAATATCCCTTCATGGCGCCTGGCACCGATGAAACCGTGAGGGAAACGCCCGTCGTTGAGTTGCCAGTAATCATGCCAATGATCGTCAGATCGTCCTGTGCCGTCGATCCCGTCGAAACGGTAAGCGTTGCCTCGCCGCCAAAATAGTTGTCCGTTGTCCCGGCAAGCTCAGCCGCCAACGCGACCTTCTTGTAACTTGATAACTTCCCGCTCGGGTTGCCAGCCAGATTGACATTCCACGTGCCGGCAGCAGAGTTGAGCATGGTGTCTGGATCAACCGTGTTGGCTCCCGTTGCCGCCACAAAGCCATGGTCGGCGATGGGCGACGTCGAGAAGTCCAACTCTTGGACGACATTCTGGATTAGACCAGCCTGTGCAGGCAACGCCAACCCGATCACGACAACTGCCGCCACCAAACCGAAAAGAAAACTTTTCATCACACATTCCTCCGATACGGAATTCAATGATTGGCCGTTTTGCCCCCAGAAACATTCTGGGAAAAATTGAGCCTAGACAGCCGTCATTCTCTCACAGCCTCTCTTCATCGCTCCACGCCGTTGCTTTCACGCCGTATGGGGTCCGTATGGCGGACCCTTCAGGTTCGCACGTCTCACTTTGTTAATTAACACGTACTACGATCACACGATAGGCATATTGTAAACAAGATTTAAAGGCGCGTCAACATAATTTTACTCGATTTGGAATGTTTTCCCCGGACCCTTACTTGAGGTCGAAGTCTTGGACGTGTCCTTCCTTGGCAGTGATGGTCACTTCCATGGTCGATTGGCGGTTGAACTTCTCGGGCAAATAGGTTTCCTTGGGCACCATATCGAGTTGCGGTCCTGGACGTTTGGGCCGAGCGACCTCGCGAAGAGCTTGAATCTCCACACGATACGTTCCCACCGGCACGCCGCCACCTGCGGTAACGGTGTACTGGCCATTTTTGATGATTGCGCCGGCTCCCGGACCTTTGGTATCATTTAACGGCACGAAGGTGATCGAACCATCGGGGACGGGTTGCCCTTGATACTTGACCGTGCCGGAAACGGTTTCTCGCTGTAGTTCCGATCCGTCCCCACAACCGACCAGCACCACCAATCCCATTAGTAGAAGCCAGCGCACGTTCATCCGTGTTTCCTCGTTTGATATAGGATTTTACTCTTGAATTACTTCATTCCCGCGACGTGTCGCCATGGCTTTGAGCGTTGCGGCCGTCATGTTTTGCGACAGCCATTGCACACTGCCATCGACCAGCAGAAAGTGGCATCCCCCCGGATGATAACTCGAAAAGCTAGTGTTAATCCATCGATCAAAAGTGCCGTCGCCGGGAATTGAGCCTGGACCATTGATTCCCGGCCCGGTAAATGTCGCCCCCGATGCGGTGCTGTGCATTGCAAAAGAAGACCACGGGAATCCTTGATGTTCTGGCGCGATGCCGCCGGGTGTGGGAGGGCCCGAGAAACCTCCGGTCACCTCACCCACGAATAGCGTTTGACTGGTTCCGTCGGTTACTTCGCCGATTCGGATCGCGGTGTTGTTCATCAGCATTCCATCGCCGTCGGATTTTGGCACGTCTAAAACCACGACCCAGGCATTGACGCTATCCGTGACTCCGCCGACGTTCCCCGACCACCACAAAATGCGGCCGCTGTCGGGGGC
>JAEWUR010000780.1 GCA_023397045.1 Planctomycetota bacterium | reverse complement strand
CGCCAATGCCGACCCATTGAGCAATGGGGTTGCCCAACCAGCCGTCATAGGTCGCAACGACGTCGAATTGCACGTAACGAATCCCGGCGGCGTTGCTCAGGTTGACTCCCGAGAGGGCGCCCAGCTCCTGTGTTTGAACCGACTCGGTTGTAGCATACGCGCTGGCATACGAAAAAACGCTGTTGCAATCGGCGATCTTATTGAACGTCGTTCCGTCGGCCGACCCAAGCAGGGTGAATGTGTTGATGGTATGGAAGTTGTTTGGGTAGCCGTTGATGTCATTGCCGTCGCGGACATATCGCCAGAGGTGCATCGTCGAAACGTCGTATTGGCCGCCAAGGTCGAACGTCAAGATGGCATGCGCGGCGCCCGCTGCCGAGTCTGGATTTCGGTCCGATACGGTGGTGACCTCCCAGAGATCGCCAAGCGTGCTTGCGTCGGGATTCGACTGGATGTAGCTTGCATCGGCCGCGTCGCCGATCAGTTTACTGACATCGTTGTAGGACAGCACGTCGCCGCTGACGGTGACTCCGACCGGACTAAGGTAGTCTCCGTACACGGATGCCACCCCGGCCGTCGCCATGAAAAGGCCGAACACACAGGATAATGTCTTCTTCATCATTCGATTCCTTAAAAAAACAGGGGGTTACGTTACAACAAATCAACCATTAGCCCTTCGCTGTCCGCTGGCGTCGCATCTTCCGCTCGACGTCAATTCGCACGGTCCTCCAAAAGGATGCGTGGATCGAGAAACTGAATGTGATCGCCGAAGTTATTGTCAACGCCCTCGGTCGCGATGAGCGTCAAGTATTGGTCCTCCGCCGTTAGCGGAATGTCGATGGGAATCAACCCATCCTCATCGCGCAGATTCGTCCGATCGAATCGCAACTGCCCGTCGACCAGGACCCAAACGTCGGCGCCATAGCTTCGGATGAAGTGATCGAACTGCGGCCGATAGGCCACGCTCGATTGGAATCCGGCAAGCTGTTGCCGGGCAGCCTTTCGCATCGCCGTGAGGTTGAACGTAATGCCGGAATTCGCGTGGAGTCGCGCCACGAGCCGCGGTTGGGCCGGCGGTCCGATCCACTCGGATCCTTTCGTGACCCAAATCGGTCCGCAGGTCGTTCCGTTCGTCTTGGGCAAATCGAACAGGTGATTGGCCGAGTCGACCTGGGTTTTTCCGTTCGGTATGAAGACGCCGTCGATTTGTGGAACGCCGCTGAAAGGCTCGTACCGACCGCTCGATGCAAGGTTTTCGCCCGAGAATTGCACGACGACGTGGGCGTCGCGCGGATCGATCCCCCAGCCCGACCGTTCGGTGAATCCGTTGCCGCCGGCGATCATATCGGCCAGCGAGAGGCTCGTCTGCTCCTCGCTTCGCGGGGTCTTTGGCATCTTGCGCACAAACGTGGACGGAAGGATGGTCGCGTTTTCCGCGGTCTGTCGCGTAATGGTTCCGCGAGAATCGACCCGCGAGCTTTGCCCTGCTTCAAGGACAATAGGATCCGAGGAATCCTTGCCGGACGCTTGCAGCGCGACACGGCCCTGGAACACGTAGACGCGGTCTTGGCCGTCCCGATTCACTTCGACGCCGAACTCCGTGCCGAGATCCGTAACGGTCGCTCTCGGAGTGCGAACGGAAAATCCGTGGGCGCGTTCACTCTCGACGCGACCAATCATCCTTCCGACGGCCAGGAATCCGCCGTTTTCCGATTCGACGCGATACGTCACGGGGCCTTGCAGGATCACCTTGGCGCCCGTGGCGTAGGTAATCTCCAACAGCCCGGAAGACAACTCGTAGACTTGGTCCAGACGAACCGTTTTGGCGTTAGGCGCGTTGTTTGGATCGGCCCATCGGCAGTTCGCCGTCCCGGTAATCCGGCCAACCGACGAGGCTTGAGGGGAGGGTGGAGAGGGGAGAGAGGGCGATTCCTGGGCAACGCGAGCCGACGGTGACACATACGTGATCGACCCGAGGATAGCCCCAATCGCGAAAATCACCGTGGCGATGAAATAGGCGACCGGCCACCCGGACGACATAAATCCCACGTTGCCGCCAAAGCCGATCGGCAGAGGGCCGATCGCGGGATACGCCGCGACGGGCGCCGAGCCGAGCGTTTCCTGAACCCGGGCTAGGCCGACTTCGCAAACCCAATCCGAGCGGAACCTCGATTGAACGTATCGGCGGAGCGTCAGATGATCGATGTAAACCCGTCGCGCCTCGGGATCGGCGGCGAGCAGATCGGCCAGCTCCCGCGACTCTTCGGTCGACAGAATGTCGTCGCAGGCATTGTTGAGCAGCCCCAAGAACAGATCGGATTGGGTCGAGTTGTCGTTCATGGCCCATCCTGCCTTTTCGACGAGGTGCGATTTGATGGGGCGTGAATGCCGGCCGACCTCGCTTCGCGCTGGATGCATTCGAGCAGTCGGGTGCGAATGCGATAGAGCGACTTCTGAATCCCTTTCAGCGGGCGCCGCATGGCATCGGCGAGTTGCCGCACCGACATGCCCTCGACATAACACTTTTTCAATAGCCGCTGATCGTCTTGCGGCAGTTTGTCCGTGCAATCCGAGAGCGCCGTCAGAATCGTGCTTTCATCCTGCGAATCGCGACGCACCATTTCCGACATCAACGCGTCGCGCAATTCGGCCGTGAAGAGCAACCGCCGGGATTGCCGGGTTTGGAAGTTCATGACCTTGAAGTCGGCCACTCGCAACGCCCAGGCAAGGAAGTTCGACCCCGGTTCATACTCGCCGAACTTCTGCCAGAGTACGAGGCACGTCTCCTGAAAGACATCCTCGGCATCGTTGCGATTCATGAGGAGCGAGTCGATGTACGCCAAGATCTGGTTCGTGTGGAACCTAACCAAACGCGCGAATTCTTCGTAACGTTGTGCGTCAGTCATCGGAAAGATCCAAGCGGTCTGCGATCCCCATCTTCACATAGTAATTTATGCCGCGGGGAAAAAGCCGCCGAAAAAAATCGCTCGGAAACGGGATTGCACCGCAACCCATTGCGGCCGAAGAGGTTGCGAAGAGGCATTCAGATATCGCGAAACCACCCATTCCGGGTGGGGCGAACGTGGAACCGCGGATTCGGCATGATTGCAGGACGTTGCCGCGACGGCAGATTGGCGATGTTGCTCGTAGGTGCTCTTTTCGGCCCTGCCGCTCGTGGCATCCTGGTCCGCGCGATTCGACGGAGATGTTGTGACGCTTAAGGAGTACATGGAGTGATCCGTTTGTCGGGCGATTATTCGCACAAGACAGAAAAAAGAAAGGGTAACATTTCGCTGACTTCTGTTGTTACTATGAGGAGAGAGAGTTTTTGGGGCGAGTTTTGCCATGTCCAGCGATCAACCCAACCCGATCGAAGAT
>JAEWUR010000731.1 GCA_023397045.1 Planctomycetota bacterium | reverse complement strand
GGATACCGCCAAGGCGGCGCTCGACGAATTGTTGGCCGGCTCGCGCGTCGAGGAAAAAGCGGCGGCCAAGGCGGCCATGCAACGGGCCGAGCACACGCTGGCCGATCTCGAAGCCGGATCGCGGCCGCAAGAGATCGTGGCGGCCGAGGCGGCTGTCGCGGCGGCACAAGCCGAGATGACCCGACTCAACGCCGACTACGGCCGTGCGACGGTGCTCCTCGAGAAGAAGACCATTTCCGTACAAGATTTCGACTCGGTGCGAGCAGCCTATGACGTGGCCGTCGAAAAGCATCGCCAGGCTGTCGAGCAGTTGAAGCTTGTGCGCGAGGGGCCGCGAATCGATCGCATCCGCGAGGCCCGGGCTGCGTTGGCCCAGGCCAAGGCACAATATGACCTGGTCATGGCCGGCCCGCGCCAAGAAGACATCGAACAAGGACGCACACGGCTTGCCCAGGCCGAGGCCGCGCTGAAGCTGGCCGAAACGCAACTCAGCTATGCGAAAGTCCATTCGCCTTTGACGGGCGTGGTGCTGTCAAAGAACATCGAGCCCGGCGAATATGTCTCGCCCGGCACGGCCGTGGTCACGGTCGGCGATCTGGTGAACGTTTGGCTGCGCGGGTACATCGAGGAGAGCGACAAGGGCCGCATCCAGATCGGTCAGAAGGCGTGGGTCACCACCGACAGTTATCCCGACAAAAAGTTTCCCGGCCGCGTGTCGTTCATCGCTTCCGAGGCCGAGTTCACGCCCAAAAACGTTCAGACGCAAAAAGAACGCGTCAAGCTGGTCTACCGCATCAAGGTCAATATCGTGAATCCGACCGAGGATCAGAAATTGTATCCGGGAATGCCCGCCGACGCGGTGATCGAGGTCGGGAAGTAGGGGGCGGGGGAGACGAGAGACGAGAGACGAGAGTCGAGAGACGAAGGACCAGGGGGCAGGGCACGGTGCAATCCTCCATCCACCATCCACCATTCGCCATCCATGTCCGCCATTCAGACCAACCAACTGACGAAACGTTTCGGCGACCTGACGGCCGTCGATTCGCTGACGCTGGAGGTTGCCGAGGGTGAGATCTTCGGGTTGGTCGGTCCCGACGGCGCCGGCAAGACAACGACCATGCGATTGCTCAGCGCGATCATGGAGCCGACCAGCGGCGAGGCCTGGGTGGCCGGTTGTCACGTGGTGAAAGAAGCGGAACGGATCAAGGAACGCATCGGCTATATGAGCCAGCGGTTCGGTCTGTATCCCGACCTGACCGTGATGGAGAACATCAATTTCTACGCGGACATCTACAGCGAGCCGCGACGCGGACGCAGTGAAAGAATTGATCGGCTACTGGCCTTCAGCAACTTGACGCCCTTTCGGCGTCGTTTGGCAGGCAATCTTTCCGGCGGTATGAAGCAGAAACTCGGACTGGCCTGCGCGCTGATCCACACGCCGACCATCCTGTTCCTCGACGAGCCGACCAACGGCGTCGATCCCGTCTCGCGACGCGATTTCTGGCGGATTCTCTATCAGTTGCTTAGCGAAAAAGTGACGATTTTCGTGTCGACGGCCTACCTCGACGAGGCTGAGCGATGCCATCGCGTCGGCCTGATCCACGAAGGACGGATGCTGGCATGTGGAACGCCCGGCGAGGTCAAGAAGCTGATGCGCGGCACGATACTCGAAATTCGCACGGACGAACCGCGTCAGGCTGTAGCTCTGCTCAAAGAACGAATGCCGACGGCCTCGGCCGGATTGTTCGGCGACCGTTTGCACCTGGTTAGCGTCGAGCCGGAACGCACGTCGACCGAAGCACAGAACGTTTTGCGCACCCAGGGCATCGAGGTGATTGGCATCCGCCCGATCGATCCGACATTGGAGGATGTTTTTATTTCGGTGCTGGGAGAGGAGGAGCGGGCTGGTGGATAACGACGATTCGTTCAAAGGTTGCCCTCACCCTAACCCTCTCCCGAAGGGAGAGGGGACGGATGAATCTAGCCCTCTCTCGAACGGAGAGGGGACGGGACGCTATGCCGTGACGGTCGAGAACCTCGAAAAGCGTTTCGGCAGCTTCGTGGCGGTCGATCGCGTCAGCTTTCAGGTTCGCCGCGGCGAAGTCTTTGGGTTTCTCGGCCCAAACGGCGCGGGCAAATCGACCACGATCCGCATGCTCTGCGGCATCTTGCAGCCAAGCGGCGGATCGGGCACCGTGGCCGGCTTCGACATCCACAAGCAGCCCGAACAAATCAAAGAAAACATCGGCTACATGAGCCAGAAATTCTCGCTCTACCAAGACCTGACGGTTGAGGAGAACATCGATTTCTATAGCGGCATCTATTGCATTCCGCCGGAAAAGAAGAAAGCCCGAAAGGAATGGGTGATCGAGATGGCGGGGCTGTCGGGCCATCGCTGCTCGCCAACCGCGGTGCTCTCCGGCGGCTGGAAGCAGCGGCTCGCCCTCGGCTGCGCGATCCTGCACGAGCCGCCGATCGTCTTTCTCGATGAACCGACCTCTGGCGTCGATCCGATAAGCCGCCGCCAGTTCTGGGACCTGATCTATGAACTGTCGGGCCAGGGCGTGACGATTTTCGTGACGACCCATTACATGGACGAGGCCGAGTATTGCGATCGTCTGGGGTTGATCTATCGCGGCGAACTAATCGCGTTGGGTACGCCTCACGCACTGAAAAACGAGATGATGCGAGAAGACGTGTTGGAGGTGATCTGCGACCGGGCCGACGCCGCGATGCCGGAAATCGCCCGGCTGCCGACCGTTCGCGAGGCCGCGATGTTCGGCAACGGACTCCATTTGGTCACCGACGACGCATCGGCAGCCGAGGCCGAGGTCCGTCAGTTGCTCGATGCACGTGGCTATCGGCTCGACCGGATCGAAAAGATCATACCATCGTTGGAAGACGTGTTTGTTTCACTGATCGAAGCGCGCGATCGTGCCCACGAACCGCAAGGGGAGGTCAGCGGATGAATCTGCAGCGCGTGGCCGCCGTAGCTCGCAAGGAATCGCTGCACGTGGTGCGCGATTTCCGCAGCCTTTTGATGGCCATCGGGACGCCGGTCCTTCTACTGACGCTCTTTGGTTACGCGCTCTCGCTGGACGTGGACCATGTTCCGATGGCCGTCTGGGACCAGAGCCAGACCGAGCGGAGCCGCGAGTTCATTAGCCGGTTTGCCGGCTCGCGCTATTTCTCGCTGAACAGGTACGTCAACAACTACGACGACCTGATCCATGCGATCGACACGGGCGAGGTGATGATGGGACTGGTCGTGCCGCGCGATTTCGCCCAGAAATTGGATGCGAATCGCGACGTGCCGGTGCAGTTGATCGTTGACGGCAGCGACTCGAACACGGCCACGATCGCCATCGGCTATGCCGACGTGATCGCGGAGGTTTACGCAATCGACGTCGCGAACGAACAGAGCCAACGTCATGGCGGCCGGCCGTTGACGATTCCCTTGGACGTTCGGCCGCGCGTTTGGTTCAACGAGTCGTTGGAGTCGCGCAACTTCATCATTCCCGGCCTAATCGCGGTCATCATGATGGTGATCGCCGCGATGCTGACCTCGCTTACGGTCGCCCGGGAGTGGGAACGCGGCACGATGGAACAGTTGATCTCCACGCCGGTCAAGCCCGGCGAACTGATCCTGGGCAAACTGATTCCGTATTTCGCGATTGGCATGTGCGACGTGTTGCTAGCGGTGTTGATGGGCGACTTCGTGTTTCAAGTGCCGTTGCGCGGCAATGTCGCGCTGCTGTTCGGCACATCGACCATATTCCTGACCGGGGCTCTGGCGATGGGCATACTGGTCAGCATCGTGACGAAAAGCCAGTTGCTTTCGAGCCAGCTTGCCGTGGTGGCGACGTTTTTGCCCGCGTTTTTGCTCTCGGGTTTCATCTTCACGATCGCCAATATGCCGCGTCCGATTCAAATGGTTACGTATCTAGTGCCCGCTCGCTATTT
>JAEWUR010000719.1 GCA_023397045.1 Planctomycetota bacterium | reverse complement strand
CCGCACGATTGGTTTGACGACCGACCTCGGCGGCAAACTGCGTGACGCCGTGGGGTTGAACCTCGGCGTGCCGTCAAACCACATGGGGCGGCTCGAAGATTGCTTCTTCATACTGACGCACGTATTGTGCTATGCGTTCATCGAAAATGTGAGCGGTTGCGCGCAAGCGGAAAAGTGAGTGGAGCAGCCCTCCCCTCGGCAATTGGGCCGGGGGAACGGAGATTCAAAAAAGGCGATTCCATCATGCCCTATCCGGCAATCGATCCGAAAAAGCTCCGCGTTTTCCCGCTTGCGACGCGGCGCAACCTGTTGCGATTCGCCGACGAGGCCGCGAAAACGGTCGCGTCGACCGCGCCGCCCGAAGCAGACGTTTGCTCGCAGATCGGTCATCTTGCCGACCGGATGCTCATGGCACGTGGAAGTAACGCGTCGATCATGATCGTCTACGGCGCGCACCTGATCAAGAACGGCGCCGGACCGCTGCTGAACCAG
The DNA here is from genome assembly GCA_023397045.1 of Planctomycetota bacterium. Taxonomy (GTDB): domain Bacteria; phylum Planctomycetota; class Planctomycetia; order Pirellulales; family Thermoguttaceae; genus JAEWUR01. The sequence continues at coordinate 2,831 of JAEWUR010000719.1, read as the reverse complement.
TTAATCGATGCCGGACTCGCGACTCACTTGGCAACGCAAGGCGCGGGCATCATCCACGATTGGGAGTTCGCCTATCAGGCAACCTCGGGCGAATCGGTCCGCGAAAACGCGCCCGCCGGAACGTTCGGAAGCTGGGACGAGACCGGGCGATGGCTCAATCTGGCCGTGCTGGTCGGCGCCGCCGAGGGACTCGGCATGGGTGAATCGATCGGACGAATGATCGAGGACGACCGGCTTGTCGCACCGTCCGCGGAACGGCTGCGCCAAGAAATCGTTGCGGATCCCGGCGCGCCACTGACGGCCGCCAAGGCCGACCTGCTGCGGACCATCGAACAATTCGAGATTCCAACGGGCGAGATCGCGATCCAACATCCATTCAAGCAATATTCGGTGCCGGCCGCGGCCTATCGTCATCACGTTGCGATGACCGTCCATCCCGGCATCGGATACGACATCATTACAAACCATCCACTGTATCACGGCGGCGCGATTGGGCGAGCCTCGACCACCGACGCCCGCATCTTCGCCGATTCCGTTGATCGGCTCGACGGCGGCGTCTTTCTGTCGATCGGTTCGGCCATCATGAGCCCGCAGGTGTTCGAAAAGGCATTTAGCGCGGCCAACAACCTTCGAGCGAGCGAAGGCCGGCCGGTGCTGGCGAAGCACGCCCTGGCGATTGTCGACCTCCAGGACGGCGGCGGTTGGGATTGGTCGAAGGGCGAACCGCCGAGCACGAATCCGGCGTATTATCTGCGATTCTGCAAGAGCTTCTATCGCATGGGCGGAACGTTGGACTACATCCGTTGCGACAATCGGGTGTTCTTGGTCCAACTGCTTCAACGATTGGGAATCAAACCGAACATTCCCGCGTGATCGGACAGGTCACGGATCGAGCCATTCGGTGCCTGTGGGCGTGGCACAGAACCGCCTTGCCCGGATGCTCGATTTCGAGCCTTCCTCATAGTAGACGATCAAGACGGAGCCGTCTTTGAGCCGCACCATCGACGGATACGCGCCGACGTGCGGGTCGACGACGATCGGATCGCTCCATGTCTTGCATTCGTCCGTGCTGCACCGGAGGCCCGTGAACCCTTGCCCGGTTCCATCAAGGGTCTTGTAGCCGCGGTAGCCCAACCATATCGGGCCACCTCTTTCCGGGCGAAAAAGATAAGGGCAATGGGCAACGAAGTTCATCGGTTCCGACACGCTCCACGTATCGCCGCGATCGGTGGAAATGGCGAAGCACGCCGGCGAATGACTCGACCGCAACGCCGCCCAAAGACGTCCGTCGGTCAATTCGATCACGTCCGTCTCGGCGTCCAAAGGCAGTCCTGCGTTGTCAATCTTCACCGACGAGCTCCATGTCTCGCCGCCGTCATCGCTGATACCGACCGCTCCGCAGATCGACGGCCTTTCACCTCCGACCTCGGCATAGAGCGGCATAATGAGCCGTCCGCCCGACAGTTCGCGAATGGGAGAGCTTGTGTATTCGTCGTAGACTTTTCGGGGAGTCGCCCAAGTCGCTCCGTCGTCGTCCGACGTGATAATCCATGTGCCACGACCCGTATACGGCTCATCAAACGGATTTGGGCACGGCGTCTCCGAGGATGCAACTCGGTGGAGTGAGAAGTAATTGCAGATCAGCCGGCCGTTGTTCAATCGCACGATCGACGGATCGCGTTCGTCGTCGGGACCATCGAAGAGGACTGCCGGCTCGCTCCACGAATGCCCTTCGTCGTCCGAAAGACAATACGAAATGCGACCGCCCAACGGATTTTCCGTCCTTGGCAGTCCGATATGATGGTAGCTTGCGTAGAAGATGCACATCAGCCGTCCGTCTCCGAGGCGACAGATATCCGGGAACGCCTGGTAACCGCCCGCCCCGGCGTCGCGGCAAACATAGACGAACGACGTCGTCGGCTCCTCGGCCGTTGCCCGATCAAGGCCGCCGATCAGTACCAGAAGAAACGCCAATGTTGAAGAAGCGAGTCGGTAGAGCATAGTTGATTACTTCGAGGTGATGGCGAATTCAAACCTATTGTCGGCCCGATCGTCGACCGTCGCCGTCAGCGTGGATTGCCGATTGAATTGCGGAGGGACATACTGGACAATCTCATCAATCATCGTTCCGTCGCGCGGGTTGGTTACCCTCTTGCCGGTATTTCGCAGGGCAGTGATCTCGACACGATAGGCGCCGGGCGCGGCGCCGTCTTTCGCCGAAATGGTGAACCGCCCCTGCGAAATCGTACCGCCGCATGTTGGACTCTTGGTGTCGCCCTGCGGGATGAATACGATCGATCCGTCCGGCATTGGCGCGCCGTCGCAAGCCACGATGCCTTCGAGGGCAACCCGGTCGGTCGTTCGAGAACAACCGGCCAGGATCGCCGCAGCCAATGCAATCGCGACGACACCGAGATGTGATGGCCTTCTCATTGGATGTACAGCGGTTCCCAAGAAGGTTGTCGATCGATGGTGCTCAGGGCACGCCAGTCGAGAGTGTCGATCGAATCGCTGAAGAAATCGACATGCCCGTCGACAAACACGGCATTGACGCCGCCTGGGTGGCGGCTTCGCGCACCGGCATAGTCGTCGCCTTCGTTCGGTCGCGACGGAGTTGCGCAGGGCATGCCCGGCGAGCTGACGCACTGCTGCGGGGTGATGGCATCGCCGGCACTGCTGTTGGGCGTGAGCCAATGCATATAGACGGAAGTGCCCGGCTCGAAATACGCCCAGGTGCCGCGCATGTCGCCGCCCTGGCCGATGGCGTAGGCCGTATAAAGATCGACCGTCCCGGCGAGCACTTCGCTTGCCATGATGGTTTGCGAGGTGCC
>JAEWUR010000717.1 GCA_023397045.1 Planctomycetota bacterium | reverse complement strand
ATCATACGAAGGTTGGTCTGTTTGTTCTTTGACAATTTGCTATCAAGAAATCCTAACTGCGGCTAATTTCCGGCCGGAGGTGATACTCCGGCTGTTCGTTGATGCGTGTTATGTAGCGGTCCGCTGTCGGCTTTCAGCTACCAGTTGCCCTTGCGCTGGTAGCTGATTGCTGACAGCCTGGACCGCAGGGCACGGATGTTTTCACGGAAACGGAGTTCCTCGTTCTTCGTTCCCGTTCCTTTTCTATCTCAACGAGGTTTCTATGAGCATTGCATGCGAAACAAACGCAACGCAACAGGACGTTCCCGATCTGGTTCCCGCACGGATGCTCAATGAGTTCGCTTATTGCCCACGATTGGCCTATCTCGAATGGGTCCAGGGCGAGTTTGTCGACAATTTGGAAACGATCGAAGGCCGTTTCGGCCACCGGCGCGTCGATCAACCCGACCGGCAAGAGCTGCCGGAGCCGGACAGAAACAGCCCTCACCCTAGCCCGGCGGGAGAGGGGACTTTGACTGAGACGATCCATTCGCGCTCCGTCATGCTCTCGGCACCGGAAGAAAGGCTGATCGCCAAAATCGATGTGCTCGATCTTGAAAACAGCACGGCCGTGCCCATCGATTATAAAAGAGGCCAGGTCCCCGACGTGCCGGGCAATGCCTGGGAGCCCGAACGGGTGCAACTTTGCGCCCAAGGCTTGATCCTTCGCGCCAACGGCTATCATTGCGAAGGGGGCATTTTGTACTTCATCGAATCGCGCCGGCGCGTCTCGGTCCATTTCGACGATGAACTTGTCGATCGCACTCGCGAGCTGTTGGGCCAAATGCTCGCCATGGCAAGCGACGGTCACATGCCGCACCCGCTGGACGACAGCCCGAAGTGCCCGCGGTGTTCGCTGGTGGGCATTTGCCTGCCCGACGAAACCCGGCTGCTGGGATGCCCGATGGCGCAACCGGCCGAGGGCGACGTGCGGCGCCTAATGCCGGCTCGTGACGACGCACTGCCGTTGTACATCCAGGACCAGGGCGTAACGCTAGGCAAGAGCGGAGATCAACTGACCGTCAAATCGCGGCAGAATACGTTGCGAAAGGTTAAAATGATCGACATCTCCCAGGTCAGCCTGTTCGGCAACGTTCAGGTGACCGCCCAAGCACTCCGCGAAATCACCTCGGTGGGCATTCCCGTCTGTCATTTCTCCTACGGCGGTTGGTTCCATGCCATTACGCGTGGCATGAACCATAAGAACGTCGAATTGCGAATGCGGCAATTCGCGGTAGCAGCAGATCCGACCCCGTCGCTGGCGCTGGCCAAGCAATTTGTGTTGGGCAAGATCAAAAACTGCCGAACGTTGCTCCGGCGACACCTGCCCGAAGACCAGGCGAAAGCGGCGTTGTCACCGTTGGCCAGGCTGTTTCATCAGGCGAAGCGGACGGGCAGCGCCGAGAGCCTGCTCGGGATCGAAGGCATGGCGGCCAAGCACTATTTCGCAGGTTTCGCACAGCTCCTGAAGGGTGCGGACGATTTCAACATCGAGGGCCGAAATCGCCGCCCGCCACGCGATCCGGTTAATGCGATGCTGTCGTTCGTTTACGCGCTGCTGGTGAAGGAACTGACGATTGCCCTGTATGCGGTTGGTTTCGATCCGATGTTGGGTTTCTATCATCGGCCGCGCTACGGGCGACCGTCGCTGGCTCTGGACATGGCCGAACCATTTCGCCCACTGGTGGCCGATTCGACAGTGTTGATGCTCGTGAACAACGGCGAAGTGTCGCCCGCCAGTTTTGTGCGACGCGGCGGCGGCGTGGCCATGACCACTGCCGGCCGTCGTGCCGTCATCGCGGCATTCGAACGTCGCATGGACACGTTGGTCACGCATCCGATCTTCGGCTATCGCATCAGCTATCGCAGGATGCTGGAGGTCCAATCCCGGCTACTCGGCCGGACGCTCCTGGGCGAGATCGACGAATACCCCAACTTCTGCACCCGCTAGGAGCCAACAGCCATGCGAAACGTCTACCTGGTTTGTTACGACGTTGCAAACGACAAGCGGTTGCGACAGACCTTCAAGAAGATGAGCGGCTTCGGCGATCCGCTGCAATACTCCGTGTTCCGTTGCGAACTCTCGCCAACCGAAAAACAGTTGATGAAAGAATCGCTCTGGTCGATACTCAACCTAAACGAGGATCGCATCATGTTGATCAATCTCGGGCCGGTCGGCGCCCGAGGCGACGACTGCACCGAGTTCTGGGGGCAGCCACGCACCGAGACCGTCAGCCGGACGGCCGTGATTGTCTAAACATCTTGGCGTGCGAGAGGTCCAGTGGCATCAAAACCCCCGCGACCTCTCGCAACACTTAACACATTGGTTTGTAAGAAGTTGCGATAACGCATTTTCCCCTGAGAGCTCTCCGATGACCTCTGGACACGTACCTCTCGCAAACGGTAGAATAAGTCTTTGGTTGGCAACGACTTGCGAGGCGAGCGATTTCCGCTGCTGAAAGGCAGCGGCCCCATTGAAGCCATCCGCGCCGGCTTGAATCCGTCTTTACCCACGGCGAATTTCCGCTGCTGAAAGGCAGCGGCCCCATTGAAGCGCACAAAGCATGCCTTGTAGATCGATGATGAATCGAAATTTCCGCTGCTGAAAGGCAGCGGCCCCATTGAAGCACACAGAATGAACAGCTTTGCATCGGCCAATAACGGACATTTCCGCTGCTGAAAGGCAGCGGCCCCATTGAAGCCTCCTTCACCTCCCGCACTCGGCAGCGGGCTCCCCGGATTTCCGCTGCTGAAAGGCAGCGGCCCCATTGAAGCCAGGCGGTCAGCGCGTCGCCACGGCC
>JAEWUR010000439.1 GCA_023397045.1 Planctomycetota bacterium | reverse complement strand
GTATATGCCGATGGAAGAGCTGCGGCATGAGATCGTCGACGGCGTGCGATTCTGGGGATGGGACGACGAAGCCGGCCGGTTGGTCGGCGTTATGGGCATTCAGGACAGGGGCGAGGTTTGCCTGATTCGCCATGCGTATGTCCGCCGGGGTCGGCAGAAGTCGGGCGTCGGGTCGCAACTGCTGAAACATCTGGAGACAACCACCGAAAAGCCGATCCTGATCGGCACGTGGTCGTCGGCCGTGTGGGCGGTGGCGTTTTATCAGCGTAATGGATATCGCTTGCTTGCCGAGGAGGAAAAGAACCGGCTGCTGCGAACGTATTGGACGATTCCCGAGCGGCAGGTGGAGACGTCGGTGGTGTTGGCCAATCGGAAGTGGGGAGATGGCGGCGGAAAGGAATGATCGGGCGTTGGGGAACGAAACACCGCCCTCACCCCCTGCCCCTCTCCCGCTTGCGGGCGAGGGGAGTCAATCGCCCTCACTCTCTGCCCGCGACCACTCCGTGGTGCCCGCCGCAAGCGGGCGAGGGGAGTTAGGCGGGAGGCGGAGCTTCGTCTAGTTGATAGCGCCGGATCTTGCGGTCGAGCGTCGAGCGTTCGATACCGAGGATGCTGGCCGTCTTGCTCTTGTTCCACGAGGTGTGGTTGAGCGTGTTGAAGATATGTCGGCGTTCGATGTCGTCGAGCGAGACGGGCAGGAATTGCGAACCGGTGAGGTCGACCGCATCGGTGTCCCCGGCGGTGGCGAGTTTGGTCAGCAGGAGATCTTCGACGCCAATCTCCTGGCCGCGGCAAAGCACGACCGCACGCTCGATCACGTTCTTCAGTTCGCGGACGTTGCCGGGCCAGAGATAGTTGAGCAACTGCTCCTTGGCGGCCGGCGTGAAACCGCGGATGCGCCGACCGGTCTCGGCATTGAACTTTTCGAGGAAGTAGTCGGCCAGCAGTGGGATGTCTTCTTGTCGTTTCCGCAGGGCCGGCACGATGATTTCGAGCACGCGGAGTCGGAAGAACAGGTCGCGGCGGAAATGGCCGTCGGCCACGTCGCGTTCGAGGTCGCGATTGGTGGCGGAGATCACGCGGACGTCGACCTTGATCGGTTTGCTGCCCCCGACGCGTTCGAACGGGTGGCCTTCGATGACTCGAAGAAACTTCGCCTGGATGCCGGGGCTCATCTCGCCGATTTCGTCGAGCATGAGCGTGCCTTTGTCGGCGGCCTCGAACTTGCCGATCTTCCGTTCGGTGGCGCCGGTGAACGCGCCGCGTTCGTGGCCGAAGAGTTCGCTGGCCAACAACTCGGTGGACAACGCCGCGCAGTTCAGGCAGATGAAGACGTTTTCGGCGCGGGGGCCGTTGTTGTGGACGGCCCTGGCGACGAGTTCCTTGCCGACGCCGCTTTCGCCGCGGATCAGCACCGTGGCGTTGCTTCGAGCGGCTTGGGCGATCTCCTCGGCGACGTGGCGAATCGCCGCGCTGCGGCCGACCATTTCGCTGCGGATGCCGAGCCGCTCGCGCAGTTCGACGATCTCGGTGCGCACGCGGGAAAGGTTTTCGGTTAATTCCTGGCGATGTCGGATGTTTTCCAATGCGACGGCCACCGTATCGGCCACCGCGAGCGTGAACTCGAGATCGTCGGGGTCGGGCACGATCGCCGGATCGGTCGAGTAGAGGTGGATCAGCCCGAAGATGAGCCGGCCCGACCGGACGGGGGCGCAGATGACGCTGGTGGCGAGGATTTCGCCGCGACTGTCGCGCGTGCCCAGTGCGCTGTCGTCCATCACGTTGCGGGCCAGGACCGCTTCGCCCTCGCGAATGACGGTCGAGGCCAGGAAGTCGGAGACGCGATGATACTGGTGGGAGGACGAACTGCGCGAGGCGACGATCTCTAGCAACTCGCCGCGGGTCGAGCCTTCGGCGTTTGGCGGCAGCAGCAGCACCGCGCCGGCATCGGTCTGGGTGCCTTCGGCCAGACCGTTGAGCGCCAGTTCGGCCATCGCGGCGACGTCGGGCGCTTTGGCCAATTCGAAGGCGAGTCGGCAGAGCTTCGCGGCCGCGCGACCCATCTTCGATACGCCGTCGACCTCTTCCTTGCCTGCGCCGAGAAATCGCGTGTGCAATCGGCGATGCGTGATCGTGGTCGGCTCGTTGACGGCGAGAACGTTTGATTCGTCGTCGCGTTCTTCGGTGGCATCGGAGGCGGCGGGCGACATGCGTCGGATGACCGAGCTGCCGTCGTTGCCCGAGGTGAATGCGTCGGTCAGCTTGTGAACGAAGACGAGTTGGGTATGGCCGATGCGAATGATGTCGCCGGGTTTCAATGGCCAATCGCCGCGAACGATCTCCTGGCCGACCATCGTGCCGTTGCGGCTTTCCAAATCGCGAAGTGTCCACTGTCCGCTGGACAAGAAGACTTCGACGTGGTTGCGGCTGCATCGTTCGTCTTTGATGACGATCTGGTTTGTCGGCGCGCGTCCGATGGTGACCGACTGTCCCGGCACGAGCCGAAAGACGTCGCTCCACTTCGAGCCTTCCCGAATCACCAAATACGCGAGCTGCGACACGAATGGATCCCCCGACGGAGCGTAGGTGTGGCAAAATCGTACACTTCTACCATAATCCACGAGGGGTGGTGATAGCAAGCGCCAACCTTCAGTTTCGCCTGAATCCCCCTCGGTGGTGTGGTGTGTCAAGCTTTCCTTGCAATTTCCACCCACGGAGAGTAGTCTAGTAAGATATCACGGATCGGGGTTTTTGGTAAAATAGGCTGGCGGTTCGGCTGCTGTGCCGTCCGAGGGTCGTGGACGCTGCAAAATCTCTTGCGGTTTGCAGGAGGAGAGGTTACCGGGACTCGCTCCATTTTTTTCGAGTACAACGGATCAGTAAAGAGAGAATGCCCATGCGTATCGCTTTTCGCGCCATTGTTGGTCAGGCCATCGCCGTTGCTTTGGTTGTCGTCGTTGTCGGCGGCACGGCACAGGGACAGGTGATTCAAACCGCGGTCGGCGGCGTTTCGATCAATACCGACGGCGTGTTGAGCAACGCACAGATCGATGCGCTTGGCGAGCTTGGTCGCTTGCGGGCCGGATCGCTCGAAGCGATTCCCGCCGCGCTCGATTCGAACGTGCCGATGCGAAAGGTGTCGTTGCGGCGGCTTGCCGAGTCGTTGGAAGACTGCCAGAAGAACAGCAAGCCGATCCCCGACGCGATGAAGTATCTTGCCGGCTTGCAGCACATTCAGTACATCTTCGTCTATCCCGAGCAGAAAGACATCGTGTTGGTCGGCCCGGCCGAGGGCTGGAAGGTCGACGCGAGGGGCACGGTTGTCGGAACGACGACGGGTCGGCCGGTCATGTTGTTGGACGATCTTCTTGTCGCACTTCGCACGGCGCAAGAGGCGGCCAACGGCGGAATCACCTGTTCGATCGATCCGACGGCCGAGGGACTTGCGCGGATGAATCAGGAATTGCCGGCGCTGACGCAGTCGGGCAATGCTCAAGTCGTGGCCGGCGGGATCGAGAAGGCGCTCGGCATGCAAAAAATCAGCGTGGAAGGCGTGCCTGCGACGAGCCATTTCGCTCGGGTTTTGGTGGCTGCCGACTATCGCATGAAGCGGATTGCGATGAACTTCGATCCGTCGCCGGTCAGCGGTCTGCCGAGTTACTTGCAGATGGTCAAGCCGGGCGCGCGAATGGTGGTGTCGCCGCGATTTTGGCTCGAGCCGCGCTACGAAGCGCTGTTGCGCGACGCCGACGGTCTGGCCTTTGAGCTACGCGATTCGAGCGTTCGCACGATGACCGAGGATGATTTCATTGCATCGACGGGCAACGTCCAGCACTCGGGCAAGTCGAGCCCGTCGGCGCAGAAATGGGCCGATCTGATGACCGGCAAGTACGGCGAGTTGGCCGTGGCCGATCCCATCTTCGGACAGTTGCAGAATTGTATGGAATTGGCCGTGGTCGGCGCGTTGATCGTCAAGGAACGCCTGCCTGAGAAGGCCGGCGATTCGATGCCGACGCTCATGCTGTCGCCCGAGGTGAAGACCGAGCAGTTCAACGCCCCGAAGCAGGTCGCCAGCATGGCGAGCGTGTTGAAGAAGGGCCGTCATTGGGTCATTAGCGCGTCGGGCGGCGTCGCGATTCATTCGTGGGGCATTGCCGACACGGTGAAGGCCAGCGACGCGGTCGCGCCGATCCGCGAGAAGGCCGCCGCCGGTGAAGGCGCGGGCTGGTATTGGAACTAGCCGGATTGGTCAGCACTGTAGGTTATGCTTCAGCATAACAGATTGGCAGTCGAGGTTCTGTTATGCTGAAGCATAACCTACGGGACTTCGGCACTGGCAGAGCCAGTGGCACGCAAGCTACGATTTCGCGCGGGCCTTCATCGCTTCCTTGATCTTTTGGTGTTCGAAGACGAGCGGTTTCTCGTCGATCTGAACGAAGCCGGTCTGTTGCGGGACGGGCAATTCGTCTTCGACTTTCTGGCCGCCGCGCCAGAGATGGCTGATCCATCCGCCGGTGTCGACCTCGGGTTGCCGGGCGAGTCGCTGGCCGCGGATTTTTTCCTGCAATCGCATGAGTCCTTCGAGCATCGACTCAGGACGCGGCGGGCAGCCTGGGATGTAGACGTCGACCGGAACGATCAGGTCGACGCCGCGAACGACGTGGTAGCCGTGTTCAAAATAGGGACCGCCGGCGATGGCGCATGCGCCCATTGCGATGACGTATTTCGGTTCGGCCATCTGGTCGTAGAGCCGTCGGATGCGGCTGGCCATCTTGAAGGTGACCGTGCCGGCAACGATCATCAGGTCGGCCTGCCGGGGACTGGGGCGAAAGGCTCCCGCCCCGAAGCGGTCGAGATCGAATCGTCCGGCGCCGGCGGACATCATTTCGATGGCACAGCAGGCGATGCCGAAGGTCATCGGCCAAAGGCTGCCCTGCCGGGCCCAATTGATCGATTGTTCGAGCGTGGTGAGGACCACGCCGTCTTCAAAACGTCCTTCAATCCAGGGTCGCTTCATTTGCCGGTTTTTGGGGCTGAGTGGGACCAGCCCGCCGTACAACCGCATGCGGGGCTGCAAGCGGCGAACGAGGGCGGGCAGGCGAAAGGGTCACAAACGGGCTGATTATAACCGAGAATCAGATGGTTTGGAACCGGCAGTCGTCGCCCCCCTGAAGGCGGCATTGGGTCAATTCGACGTTTTGGCCGAGCAGGGTCGAGAACATCATCCTTTCCATGTCGCAAATCTGCCGATCCTGCTCGGCTAGCTTAGGGTAAGGGCAGGCATGCTCCGTCAACACGGGTCCCTTGTCGGTCATGGTGACCGAGACCGGGATCCTGCGATGTTGAAGCAGCGCCGCGAGAGAACGCATCCGTTCCTCGGGCGAGTTTCCCTGGATCTGGTCGGCATAACCGGTGGCCAGGGCCTGGGCGATTCGCCGCATGGTTTCGCGTCGAAGCTCCTTGTCGTCCGACTTGGAAATCTCACGCCAAAGCGTCATTGCCAGGTCGGTGAAGTTGGAGCCCGTAAGACTCACGCCCTTTTCGGTCAACCAGTAGCGGTGCCGGGGACGTCCCCGACCGTGCCGGATGGCCTCGCGTTGGATCGCATTCTGGCTCATCAGACGAGTCAGACGCTGACGGACGGCCGTGGCTGTAACTTCCATAGCGTCAGCTAGTTCCGTCACGCTCAGCGGTCCTGTGATCCGTAGCAAGTCCAACAGACCGCTGTCCGAAGTTGGAACTTGTACACTCATAACACACCTCCTGAATGCATTACGGTCCTTCCCTTGCGAAGGATCGTTTTTGCATAGCTTTCTATCCTCATTTTATGCTATTATGACAATTAAATCAACTTTATTTGTTAAATATAACGTTTTTTTTGTCGTATACTTGGTATTTTTGGGAAAATCCGGGGGCGAACGGTGGCAAAAAGACACCTCGGCGCATGGGGAGCGAACGGGACAGTTGCCGGGCTAAGGAAATTGGCCCGGGACGGCTATTGGTCGGTCCGGATGGTCGCTGCCGATGGAAGGGGCTTGTGGATCAGAATCGTAACCCGAAGCGTAAACGAGGGACAGCCTCGCTTACGCTTCGGGTTACGATGTTACGTCAATTCGTGAATCGGAATTGGACGAACGGCTATTCTCGCGGGAAATCGCGTTCGACGACCGCGATGAACTCGCCGGGGGTGCTTGCCAAGCTGATCGATCGACGGAACGATCGCACGCCGGGTCGGCCCTGGCCGTAGCAGCACGCATAGGTGCGCATCAGAATGGTGCCCTTCGTCTCGCCGAAACGTTCGACGACGAGCCGAAAATGATCGAGCAGCAGTTGTCGCTGTTCGGACACGGTTGGATCGGGCGGAATCGGTTGGCCGTTCAAGGCGGCTGCCGCTTGGGCAAAAATCCACGGCCTGCTCAACGCCGCGCGACCGATCATGACGCCGTCGACGTCATAGCGTTGGAATGCCTCGACGACGTCCTCGGCCGAGTGGAGATCGCCGTTGCCGATGAGCGGGATTCGCTTTAGATGCGGTTTGATTCGCGCGATCTCGTTCCAATCGGCCGAGCCTCGGAACAGTTGGTCGGCGGTTCGAC
>JAEWUR010000436.1 GCA_023397045.1 Planctomycetota bacterium | reverse complement strand
CGAGCCGACTACCTCAGCGACTCCGCCCCGCTCGATTCCTTCTGGCTACGCCATCAAGCCCGTCAAACTGGGGTAAACACCTACGCCCATGCTACGTGATGAGGTTACAAAGTGCGGAATGCACCCGGATGTCGGCAGGGCTGATTTTCGACAAAGCCCCCTCTTTTTTCTGGTTAGCTTACCGAATCCAGGGGGTGCAATAGGGCGTTTGAATCCGGTATCTTACAGGGATGTTTGTTCATTGAGCGAGGAGAGAAATCGAGTCATTATGTGTACGTTGGCGATCCTATTCCGCGTAGCGCGGGGCACCCCGATCCTTCTGGCCGCAAATCGGGAAGAGCGTTTTGATCGGCCAACGCAGTATCCCAAGATCCAGTCGGGTACGCCGCGGGTCGTCTGCGGCATCGACCGGCAGGCAGGCGGGACGTGGCTTGGCGTGAATCAGCATGGTTTGCTCTGTGCGGTGACGAACCGCCAGAAACAGGGCGTGCCGGCGGAGCCGCGTTCTCGCGGATTGCTTTGCCGCGATCTCCTCGAGATGCGGACGGCGAAGGACGCGGCGGCGTTGGCGGCCAAGGAGTTGGCGACCGGAATCTATGCCGGGGCCAACTATCTGTGCGCCGACGGTCGCTATGCGGCGGTCGTTCACGGCGGGAATAAGGTCGAGATCGTCGAGCTCGAGCCCGGCCTGCATGTGCTCACCTCGGGCAATGTCGACGATCCTCGCGACGAGCGGCACGAATTCGTTCGCCGGATGCTGACGTTGCACACGTTGGATTCGGCCGTAACGTTCCTGGCGGTTGCAAGCCGGGTGTTTTCGCGCAAGCCGGACGACGACGGACGCCGGGGCATCGTGATGACCGGCGGTGAGTTCGGCACCGTTTCTTCGACGTTGTTGTCGTTGCCGCGGAAGATTCAGCACGCGGTTTATCAATATTCGGCGGGTCCGCCGAGCGAAACGGCCTACGACGATCTGTCGGCGCTGTTGCGTCAGGTGCTGTCGACCGAGCGCAGCCGCAAGAATCGCGAGGGCAACGGCGAGTCGGCCAAGCCGGTCGAAAAGGCCAAGGCCGCCGCCGCCGTGGTGAAGAAGAAGCCGACGGTGAAGAAAAGCAAGTAGGCACGATGATCGGCCGGATGTCATCCGGTTGTTTCGACTCGACTTGCTAGGCCGCGCCGCCGTCGCCGCCGATGCATCGAAAGGGCGGAGCTTCGCCCTTCTCGGACGCCTCGTGCTGTTTCTCGAAATGGCAGCCGATCTGATAGAGGATCAGGTCGGGGCACTGCGGGTCGCGGACATAGAAGTGGAGCTGCCCATCGCGGGCGACGATCGAAAAACGGTGTCCGCGAAAATGGAAATCGAGCCAAGCCTGGGCCTGGGCGCCCGTCGTGAAATTGACGATCTCGGCATTCGGGAGCAACAAGATCCAGTCGCAAAGGGACCCCCACGACGCCCCTTGCGGAAGGGATGCGAAGTGCCTGGATCCGTCGCGTGTACGTTCGTCAAATAGTCTCATGGTCATGGCAACCATAGCGGAAGCGGGTGACAGGAAGTTGTCACACCATGAGAGACTAGTTGCGTTTTTTCTCGATTAGCGGGCGGCGCAGGTTGTGTTATCGGCCGAATCGGCGACTTTTTTCTCGGCAACGAGTTTGGTGCTACCTCCAACGTACTGTGCGATCACCTTCAAAAGGTGGTCGCAATTCAACGGCTTGGAGAGGTAGTCCGTACATCCGACGTCGAGGCATCGATGGGCGGCAACGGTCGTTGCGTGGGCCGACAGCGCGATGATCGGCGCCGTGTAGCCTTCTTGTCGCAATCGTCGGGTCGCTTCATAGCCGTCCATTTCGGGCATTTGGATGTCCATCAGCACGAGATCGAACGGTTCGTCGGGGTCGCCATGACGCCGTCCGCAGCCGGGCCGCGATGCGAGCGCCATTTCGACGGCCTCGCGGCCATTGGTGGCAAGAGCGACGCGCGCGCCGGCTTTCTTCAACACGTGCATCAACAACCGCTGGTTGTCCGGGCCGTCCTCGGCCAGCAAGACGCGGCAGTTGAGTTTCACCTGCGTCTTGCGCGAAGCGTTGGCCACGGCGACGATTCGGGAGCGATCGACGATGGGTACGTTTTCGAGCGATCCCGCGGCAATGGTCACGCGGAACATGCTGCCCTTGCCCGGCTCGCTGGTCACGGCGATATCGCCGCCGAGCAACACGGCCAGTCGTTTGCTGATCGATAGGCCCAGACCGGTGCCGCCGAACCGCCGGCTGGTCGACGAGTCGGCCTGGGTGAACGGGCGAAAGATAATCGCTATCTGTTCGGGCGTCATTCCGATTCCGGTGTCGATCACGTCGAACTGGATCCGCGGCTCTTGGCCCGTGGCTAACACCAATCGGACGATCACGCGAACCTCGCCGCGTTCGGTGAACTTGACGGCGTTGCCGACGAGATTGATGAGGATCTGACGCAGTCTTGTGGGATCGGTGCAGACGGTTTCGGGCAAGGGGCCAACGCTTTCGACGCACAGCGGGAGGCCCTTCTGCTCGGTTTTCACGCGCATGACGACGGCCAAGTCGTCGATGATTTGCCAGAGGGAGCACGGGATTCGGTCGACGTCGAGTTTCCCGGCCTCGATCTTCGAGATGTCGAGGATGTCGTTGACCAGGTCGAGCAGAATCTGCCCGTTGCGTCGCACGGTTTGGGCATATTCGAGTTTGTCTTCTTCGGACGTGCTCAGGTCGAGCAGAAGGTCGGCATAACCGAGGACGGCGGTGATGGGCGTTCGGATTTCGTGGCTCATGTTGGCCAGGAATTCGCTTTTGGCTTGCGTGGCGGCCTCGGCGGCTTCTTTTGCGCGGCGCAATTCGCTTTCGACGCGCCGGCGGTCGGTGACATCGGAGGCGATCTGCACGATGCGCATCGTGCGGCCCTGGTTGTCGAGGATCGGGTTGAAGACGGCCTGCCACAGAACTCGCTGGCCGTCGGGGCGACGGTAATAGGCTTCGAATTCGGCTTGTTGCCCATTGAGGGCTCGCTCGAAGGCTTCGGCGACGATGGGCCAGGTCGTCGACGGCCAAAGATCGAGAAACCGCGCGCCGAGGATTTCCGATTCGCTCCGGTCGATCATTTCCAAGCCCTTGGGGTTGATCGCCAGGCAACAACCGCGACGGTCGAGCAGTTGCAGGCAATTCGGCGAGCCGTCGAACACCGTGCGGTAGAGTCTTTCCGAGGCCGCGGTCCGTTCACTGGTGTCGCGCGAGCTTTGCATCGACATGAGGAAATCGGAGAGCAGAAAGATCAGCAATCCGGTCGCGCCGATGATGACGAGCCGGTATTTGGCGATGTTTATTTGCCAATCGCCGCCGACGGCATGCAGCGTCGCGGCGCCTTCGGTGTAGTCCTCGTGGAACTTCGCGGCGATGGGCGTGCCGTGGTCGACGATGACGTTGGTGACGGCCCAGCCGCCCAGGGCGATGATAATGATGCCGGCGGCGAGTCCGTGGATATAGAGCATCGACGCGCGGACGCCACGGCTTTCGGCATCCAATGCGCGTCGCGCGATCATGTAGCGCCACAGGCAGACCGCCGCTCCGACGCCGAGTAGGGCGTGGAACAACTGGATGGGCAGGCCGGTCAGGTAGAGAAACGACGCCTGATTGATCACCGAGGCCGGGAAGAACGGCGCCGTCGGCACAATCCATCCGGTGGCGACCGCATAGAGCGCGAAACATACGGCGGCGGAGGCGATCCAGCGTTGTGCCGTCTCGTTTTGTTGTTTCGACATGCGCCATAGTGCGATGGCCGTCCACGTGGCCCCGACGAATCCGAGAAAATATCGCGATGCGACGTTGACGACGGCCAGTCCGCCGATTCCGCCGAGGGCCGTGCCCGTCGCGAGCAAGGCATAGAACCATCGCCAATCGATGCCGGTCGAGAGGTTGCGCATCGAGCGGCGTCCGAACTCGCACAGGCTCACGTTCGAGACGATCATCAGGGCGCATTGCAGCCATTGGCACCAGAGATCGTTGGTGAAGCTCATCGCGGTCATGTCGAGCCACTGGCTTGCGCCGCGAAGCACGCCGAAAATGCCGAGCCACCGCCAGGCCATGGCGTGTTTATTGTTCCAGGCCAAGTACGAGCAGACGGCGCCCAATGTCAGCAGGCTGAGGCCGTAGACGAAATAGACGTAGTCCATCTGCTCAAGCACAAAATCGGTCATCCCACAATCTCCGAGCCAACTCCAACGCACGAACAAGAAGAGGGCTTGGTGACCGAACGCCGGTCGTCAAAACCCTGGAGAACTATAGAACAAAGGAGGCGAAAAAATCGCCTAATCGCGCGTTTTTAACCAGGAATTAACACGGGCGCAATAAAAAAACACCCCCAAGTAGTGGCCCGGGGGTGTCGTGCGTTCGGGAAATCGCGATTTCGAAGGCGGCGGCACTGGCAGAGCCAGTGGCACGCGGCGGGGCAGCCAGTGGCACGCGGCGGCACCGGCAGAGCCAGTGGCACCGAAACGGCTAGAAAAAGTATCGGTTTAATACGTTTTCGAACAGTTCTTGGCGGCCGCTTTGATTCTGCGTGATTTCGCCCTTCGCGAGCATGTACTTTTCGAGGGTGGCGAAGCTGTGTTGGCCCTTTTCGATCTCGGCGCCAAGGCCGTTGTCCCAGGACCGGTAGCGATCGGCCACCATGCCGCTGAGCACGCCGTCGGCGCGGATGGCCGCGGCGATTTTCAGGCCCTTGGCGAAGGCGTCCATGCCGCCGATGTGGGCGTGGAACAGGTCGACCGGTTCAAAACTCTCGCGGCGCACCTTGGCGTCGAAGTTCAGTCCGCCGGTAGTGAATCCGCCGTACTTCATCAGGATCAACATGATCTTGGCGGTCATGTAGACGTCGGTCGGGAATTGATCCGTGTCCCATCCGAGCAGGAGGTCGCCGGTGTTGGCGTCGATCGAGCCCAAGAAGCCTTGCGAGCCGGCGTAGTCGAGTTCGTGCTCGACGCTATGGCCGGCCAACGTGGCGTGGTTGGTCTCGATGTTCATCTTCACGTAGTCGGCCAGCCCATAGGCGCGGAGGAAGTTGATGCACGCGGCGCTGTCGAAGTCGTACTGGTGTTTGGTCGGTTCCTTGGGCTTCGGCTCGAAATAGAACTGGCCTTTGAACCCGATTTGCTTGGCGTAGTCGACGGCCATGTGCATGAAGGCGGCCAGATGCTCGATCTCGCGTTTCATGTCGGTGTTCCAGAGGCATTGATAGCCTTCGCGGCCACCCCAGAACACATAGCCCTCGCCGCCAAGTTCCTTGGTGACTTCCAGGGCCTTCTTCACTTGCGCGGCGGCGTAAGCGAAGGCGTCGGCATTGCAGCTTGTGGCCGCGCCGTGCATGTAGCGAGGGTTGCTGAACAGGTTGGCCGTACCCCAGAGCAACTTGATGCCGGTCCGCGCTTGCTCTTCCTTCAACACCTTGGCGACCGCGTCGAGGTTTTTGTTCGACTCGGCCAGCGTAGCGCCCTCGGGAGCGACGTCGCGATCGTGGAAGCAGTAGAACGGAGCGCCGAGCTTCTCAATGAACTCGAAGGCCACCCGGGCACGGTTCTGGGCGTTCTCGACCGAGTCGCTTTTGGCTTCCCAAGGACGGATCATGGTGCCGGGACCGAAGGGATCGAGGCCGGTGCCGCGCATCGTGTGCCAGTAGGCGACGCTGAACCGCAGGTGGTCGCGCATCGACTTGCCTTCGATCAATTCGCTCTCGTTGTAATGGCGGAAGGCCAACGGGTTGCGTGAGTCGGGGCCTTCATATTTGATCTTGGCGATGTCGGCAAAGGCGGCCATAGCAGACTCCTGAAAGGGGCTAGGGATTCGGGGCTAGAGACTAGCTGATTGATAACGGACCCTATATCGTGCCAGACGGGCTTATGGCTGGCAAGGGGGGCTGTGTGGAGCACGATCCACGGTTCACTACCCACTTTTCCGCCGCACAATCCAATCGCCGAGGCCGGGGAGAAGTTGCGAGATGGCGAAGAGCAGGCGAGCTTTGGCGGGAATGACCAGTTCGGGCCGGCGGCGCTCGCAGGCGCGGAGAATGGACTGAGCGAGTTTTTGGGGTGGGATGGCGTTGACTTGCACCCCGGCACCGGGTCGACGCGCGCTTTCGGGCACGTCCTCCATACCATTGAGCGGATAGAGACGCGCGTCCTTACGTTGGATCGGACCGGGGCATACCAGCAGAACGTGCAGCCCTTGCGGACCAAGTTCCAGGCGGAGTTGTTGTGAGTAGGCTGCCACGGCGAACTTCGTGGCGGGATACGCGCCGACCCAACGGGCGGCGGATTTCGCGGCCAGCGAACCGATGTTGACGACGTGGCCTTGGTGTTTCAGCAACTCGGGCACGGCCGCGCGGGTGCAACGGACCAGGGCGATGAAGTTCAGTTCCATCAGGTCGCGGAACTGGTCGGGCGTGGTGTCGAGCACTTTGCCCCGCATCGACCGGCCGGCGTTATTCACCAGAACGTCGAGCCGCCCGAAGCGATCGATCACTTGGGCGAAGAGCCGGTCGACGTCTTCCTGGCGAGTGATGTCGGCATGAACGCCGAGGACCTCGCGGCCGCCGGATTGCATTTCCACGGCGGCTTGTTCGACCTGGGGCTGTTCGAGGCCAACGATTGCGACCTTGGCCCCCGCCTGCGAAAATGCGTCGGCGATGACGCGGCCCAGCCCGCTGGAACCGCCGGTGACAAGAACGACTTTGTTTGTCCAGTCACTCATCTAGATTCCAATTCCTCTCGCCATTCCAATCGAGGACCATCGAATACGAGCGACAAGCAGTTGAGAACATTCCGTCCTAGGATACCGAAAGAGTCATCCGTCAGTGGAAACCGCCCGCGAAAAGTGCGCCCGAGAAATTTCAGATGCAGCAAAACAACGTGGGCATTGCTGACCGTGCCGTTGAATCCGACCAATTCGTAGGATTCGTTGGGATCCGGCGACACTCCGAGTTGTTCGACAAATGCTCTTTGGATTAGTGTTACATCGGCCCCGGTGTCCAGCAACATTGGCACATCGGTTCGTGCGGCGCCGCTTGAAGGATTTCGCAAAACCACACGGGCAAGAGGTGCGGGCGGCGAAAACCGTGAGCCTTCATACTGCGTCATCCCGAGTCTCCTCGACCACTTCCATTTGGAAATTTTGGATATCTTCGGGATGAACCAAATGCGGGCTGGCGATCGATGCCGACGGATTCGATTCAACGTCCGGCGCAATCACATAGACGATCGCCTTCTCCGGCAAATGTACGTTTCCGAGTAAGCGAATCGTTCCGTTCTCGACAACGGCTTCAAAAGTTCTTATCGCCATAACTCGCCTTGTCAGGACAATAGTCCGATCCTATGTCGCGCGACTTGTCCAATTGTATGAGAAACGGGACAATAACGCAATGTTCGATGCCGATCGGATCGAGATGTACCCCCAAAAAGCCGGGGCTTGGGTTGGCTGGTCGGGATCGGCGGTGGCCGGTACACTGGTGCTGTGAGCAATTCCGAGAGGTGTTGGAAGAGGAGGTGGTAAGATGCCCAATACATCGACGCATGTACGTATGGAATCGCGTCCTTCGCAGACGAAGATCGTGGCGACGTTAGGGCCGGCGTCGTCGTCGGAAGAGATGCTGGTCAAACTGATCGAGGCAGGCGTCGATGTGTTTCGGCTGAACATGGCCCATGCCGCGCCGAAAGAGCAAGATGTGCGACTGGCGGCGATTCGAGCCGCCTCGGAGAAAGTCGGTCGGTCCGTGGCCGTGCTGGCCGACCTGGCGGGTCCGAAGATTCGCTTGGGCGAGATCGTTGACGGAAGTCTAACGTGCAACGTGGGCGACCAAATTGAATTTGTCCGTTCCTTGCCTTCCACCCCTCGTCCCTCGACCCTGACTGTGACTTACGAGCCGCTGCTGGACGAACTGGCCGTGGGCGATCGGGTGATGCTGGCCGACGGCACGGTTGGGCTGGTCGTCGAGGCGGTCGACCGGGATCGCGCGACGTGCCGGGTGGTGCAGCCGGGCACGGTGCGGAGTCGGCAGGGCGTCAATCTGCCGGGCGTGCGGTTGAGCGTCGAGGCGATGAACGCGGTGGACCGCGAGAACGCGATCTGGGCCGCCAAGAGTGGCGTCGATTTCGTCGGGCTCAGTTT
>JAEWUR010000378.1 GCA_023397045.1 Planctomycetota bacterium | reverse complement strand
GCCTTGAGATCCTCGGCGGTCAGGTCGTGTTGCTGATTGTCTACGCCGCAGTCATGGTGACGCTGGCGAAGTTGAAGTTCAAGAAGAAATTGGAGTGAGACGCGAATGGAGGATCGCAGAAAACGGTCGTTTTGAAAAAACCGTCATCGCTAGCCCCTAGCCCCTAGCCCCTGATCCCTAGCCCCTTATTGATGTTCGAACGAATTCACCACATGCTGATCAAGGAGTTCATCCAGGTCTTCCGCGACCCTCGGATGCGCGTGGTGATCTTCTTGATACCCTGCGTGCAGGTGTTGGTGATCGGCTATGCGGTGTCGACCGACGTGAAGCACGTCCGCACCGCCTTGTACGACCTGGACAATAGCCAGATGAGCCGCGACCTGACGGCTCGGTTTGTCGGATCGGGCTATTTCGATATCGTCACGACGGTCAACAACGACCAGGCTGCTCAGGGCGTGCTCGATCGGAACGACGTGACGGCCGTATTGCGGTTCAACCACGGTTTTGCCGAAGACCTGCGTGCCGGACGAACCACGCCGCTGCAAATTCTTGTCGACGGCACCGACTCGAACACGGCCAGCATCGCCCTGAGCTACGCGATGAAAATCGCCAGCGCGTATTCGAAAAACATCATGACCGAACGGGTCGGAAAGTCGCTTGGGCCGGCCGCCAAGACCGGGCAGGTCGAGCTGCGCACCAGGGCATGGTTCAACGACAACCTGGAAAGCCGCAACTTCTTCGTGCCGGGCGTCCTGGTGATTGTCGTCGCGCTGAGCACCCTGCTGCTGACCAGCATGGCGGTTGTGCGCGAGAAGGAGATCGGCACGATGGAACAGATCATGGTCACGCCGATCCGCCCGGTCGAGTTCATCTTGGGCAAAACCGTGCCTTTCGCGCTGATCGGATTCGCCGAGGTGATTCTCGTGGCGCTGATCGGCGTGTTCTGGTTCGAGGTGCCCATTCGAGGCAACCTATTCTTGTTGCTGCTTTGCACCGGACTGTTCTTGATGAACACCTTGGGCGTCGGCCTGTTGATTTCGACGTTCAGCCAGACGCAGCAACAAGCGATGATGACCACCTTCTTCCTTTTCTTTCCGGCGATGTTGCTGTCGGGCTTCGTTTTTCCGATCGCCAACATGCCTGAGCCGGTCCAATGGATGACCGTCATCAATCCGATCCGCTATTTCTTGGTGATCGTGCGTAGCATCTTTCTGAAGGGCGTCGGCGTGGAAATTCTTTGGCCGCAGATGTGGCCGTTGCTGGCGATGGGCGTTGCCGCTCTGTTTTTCGCGGTTCGCCGGTTCCATAAGACGCTGTGAGTTCCATCGGTCAGGGTGAAGGATCGCGATTCGCACAGGCCTTGGGAAAAGGTCGACCTGCGCACATAATACCAATTCATGCGGATCGATTACAAGACAACGCGATGCGAATTCCGCTACAGTACGAATCACACCGCGGTTTGCGTTTTCGACGCCCTGCCTGTTCCTTCCCGCCGCATTAAGGAGAAGCCCGCCATGTTCACAACGAAGCCCGTTTCACGACGGATGATTCTGAAGCAAGCTGCCGCCGCGGCGGGAGCCGTTTCGTTGCCCTATCTGATTCCGTCGTCCGCCTTGGGACTTGACGACATTGTTGCGCCGAGCAACCGCGTCGCATATGGCTATATCGGGTGCGGCTATCACGGCATGGGTTGGAATTTCGACCAGGTATTTCGCTGCCCCGATGCCCAGATCATCGCCGTATGCGACGTCGACGCGGAGCATCTCGATGCCGCCCAAAAAAAAGTCGAAGACCACTACGGTCGGGAACTCGGCAAAAACTACACCGGTTGCAGTTCGTTTAGCGACTTCCGCGACCTTATCCATCGAAAAGACATCGACGTGGTGGGCATCGCCACACCCGACCACTGGCATGTCATTCCCGCCATCATGGCTGCCAAAGCGGGCAAGGACGTAATCTGCGAGAAGCCGCTGACGTTGACCGTTGCGGAAGGCCGCATCGTCGCCGACGTTGCGCAGCAGACCGGGTGTATTTTTCAGACGGCTTCGGAGAATCGGTCGATCGACGTCTACCTGCGGTTGATCGAACTCGTCCGCGGGGGAGTCCTTGGCGCGATTCGACACATTGAAGTGCGGCTGCCGATGGGAAACACGAACATGCGCGTCGGCGGTGCGGCCAAAGAAACGTTCACCATGCTCGCCGAAGAGGAACCGCCGAAGTGCCTGAACTTCGAAATGTGGTTGGGGCAAGCGCCGTTGATGCCGTATGTGCCCGCCCGCGTCCACGGCAATTACCGTTGGAATTTGGCCTTTTCCGGCGGCGTGATTTGCGACTGGGGTGCACATATGGTCGACCTCGCGCAATGGGGGCACGACACGGAGCATACCGGGCCCGTGTCGGTCGAAGGAAAGGGCGACTTCCCGCCGATCGACGCGATCCACAACACAGCGCCCACGTTCGACGTTCATTATCAATATGCCGACGGTGTGACGATGACGGTTTCGGCCGGTTCGGGTGACGTCAGTCCGCAGCAGCACGACGGGCCAATTGTCGGCCGTACGCCGCAGCCCGGTATTCGTTTCGAAGGCGCCGACGGCTGGATTGAATCGCACGGCTGGCGTGGATCGCTCAGGGCGAGTCGCCGCGAGATGCTCGATGTGGCGATCGATCCGGCAGTCGCGAAGATCTATCGCCCCAGCGAGGTGGTTCCGCGCGAGGCTGGCGTTGGCGGTGAACATCGCAATTTCGTCGACTGCGTCAAGTTGCGGCAGCCGTGCTACGCCCCGGCAGAGACGGGCCATCGAACGATCACCATCCCGCATATCGGCAACATCGCCATGAGGTTGGGACGCAAGTTGGACTGGAATCCGGAAACCGAACGTTTTGTCGACGACTCCGAGGCCGACGCGATGCTCAGTCGTCAGCAACGTGAACCGTGGACCATTGGCAACATCGACTCTTGGATTGGGAAGAACTCATAATGCGTGGGAAAGAGAATCGGCTCCTGGTTTTTGCAATCGCCATGCTTCTGAGCATCGCGGTTTCTGCTGTTCGCGCGGATGACGCCGACAAATGTTGGGCGTTTTTCGCCTTCCAGAACAGCATGGTCGGCGTCCCACCAGGAGACCAGCCGGCTTTGTTGAAAGAATTGGGTTACGACGGAATGGAATACAACGCGCCGTTGCGAGACATTCCCGAGATGCTCACCGCCCTGGACGCTGAGGGACTGAAGATGTTCTCCGTCTATTCGGGCGCGAACGTCGATGCTGGACAGCCTCCCTATGATCCCGATCTGAAGGCTGCCATCGCGCAACTCAACGGCCGCCACATTCTGATTTCGCTGTTTGTCACAGGCGGCGTCCCTTCGTCGGCCGACTCGGATGATCGAGCCGTCGATGTCATCCGTGAGATTGCCGATATGGCCGAAGCGTCGGGCCTTCGCGTTGCGATCTATCCCCACGTCGGCATGTATGTCGCCCGAGTTGAGGATGCCGTTCGAATTGCCAAAAAGGTCGACCGCAAAAACGTGGGCGTTGGATTCAACTTGTGCCACTTCCTGAAGCTCGACGACGAGACGAATCTCGAACGACGTTTGACGGAAGCACAGCCTCACCTCTTCACCGTCAGCATCAACGGGGCCGACGGCGGCGATACGAACCAATTCGGGTGGGACCGGCTCATCCAGACGCTCGATCGCGGCAGTTTCGACGTAGCCCATCTGTTGAAAACACTCAAACGGCTCGGCTTTACCGGGCCGGTCGGTCTGCAATCCTACGCCATTCCCGGCGCCCCTCGCGAAAACCTGCGGCGATCGATCAAGGCGTGGGAAGATCTTTGCAGCCGGGCAGGCGACTGAAGAACAAAGATCGCCCACTTCACGATGGACGGCAACAGCGTCTTGGCCACCTCGGGCTATGACGGCAACGTGCGGGCCTTGCGGACAAGGTAACCGGACAGAGCGCGGCGAAGCCAAGCCAGTCGCTCCTCGGTTCGCGCAATTCGGATGTTCTCCATCATTTCAGCCATACCGGGGAGTGCATTGCCCGAGGCGCAGACGCGCCCCAGAACGTCCAGCGCCCCGTCCGCTTCGGCCAGTAGATCGCGGCGGATCGTCTCGGGCGCAACCGCCGTGAAACCGCTGATTTGCGTGCCGGGGGCCATCGCGAGGCTTCGCAGTTCGTACGGGCCGAGCGCGAACGTCCACGACCGAGGCAGATCGAGCTCACGGCCGGTCGCCAGGTCCTCCGCGCCGTTCGGCACGCTGTCGAAATCGATCGTCACCTCCACCGGATAGTAGTCGCGATTGACGGCGTAGAAATAACGCCGACCGTCGTCGACCAGATCGCGGACCACGACCGGGTCGCTCTTTTGGCCGACCGCGTTGAACCTGCGGCGCGGCAACGCCCGATACGCGGCGGCAAACTGCCGGAGCGCCTCGCTATGGGCCTTGTCCAGAAACAGCCCTCCGCGCGTGATGCGGCAAGCGTCGAACGCCGCCACCGCGTGGGCGAAGGGTTCCAGGAAATGGACGCCTGCCGGGAAAGGCGGCGTGATCCGCAACTGGCTGTCCCACCAGAACCCATCGTCCGGATAGCGGGAGTTCCACCGGATGATGTCCTCGGCTGGCACGCCGTCCATCGACCGGAATGCCTCGACATTCGGATCGCCATCTTCAGCGCGGAACCAGGCGGGCTCGCCCCAGGCTTCGACCCAGCAGTTGAACACGAAAGCCCCGGGCCGGTCGTGCTTGGCGAAGGCGTCCAGCGATTCCTGATCGAGAAAATCGAAGTCGCGATAGGGCGTCGACGACTCCAGCGACAGGTTCACCCCTTTCGTAACTTCCGGGCCGTTACCGCCGCGGTCCCGAGAATTGCCCATCCCGCGGTCGATCTCCAATCCCGGCTCGTCGCGATACAGATCGATGTCGATTCCCGCCTCGCGACACCACTCGCGCATCGATTTTCGGCTGGTCGTCTGCAAATCCACGAAAGAATGCCCAATCGCCGGCAGCAGGGTTTCGTCCCAAAGCGTGACGGTCACACGCAGATCCGGCCGCGACTCGGCCAGCGATTGCCGAATGCGTCCGAACAGCTCGCGGATCT
Organism: Planctomycetota bacterium; assembly: GCA_023397045.1. Classification (GTDB taxonomy): domain Bacteria; phylum Planctomycetota; class Planctomycetia; order Pirellulales; family Thermoguttaceae; genus JAEWUR01. The sequence goes on along the minus strand of JAEWUR010000378.1, from coordinate 1,562 downwards.
TCCGGCACCGCCAATCGATCCACTCCGCGCGCAGATTGGAGGTCAAGAACTCGTAGCGTTTCGCAAAACGATCGGCCGCCTTCGAATCGACCGGCACGGTGTTCTGCGTCTCCTTCTCGAACAACGCGATCGAGTAGTCATCGTAGCCCGCGTGGATCGACCCATACCACGGCATCGCCGCGGCGAACATGTTGAACGAGATCCCGACGAAGGCAGGATATTTTGCGTAACGCCGGCCGATCTCGCCGGTGAAGCCGAGGATCGCCTCCTGCACGGTTGGGTGCAAGGGGTTGAACATGGGGCCTGTGTGGTGGCCGGGGTTGAGCGTCTCGCCGTAGGCGAACTGCGAAGGCGACTGGCTCCACGGTTCCAGCGGAGCTTTTTGAGCATTCTCTTTGGCGAGCGTGTTGAAATTCCGCGCGTTGTAGATCGGGGTCCAGTCGTTTGTGCTCGATTGGACGCCGTTGTTCCACATCATGTTGTTGTAGGTGTCGGCGCCCGCTCGGATGGCGTCGAGGTTGATGTTCATCTTCTCCAACAGACTTCCGAGCCGCATCAGCGTCAGCGCGCCTTGAAACTGCATGCCTTCCTTCGCGAAACGTTCGAGCAGCGTGGGATACCAATCGGCCGGATGGGTCGTCCATCGCACGTACTGCTTTCGGTCGGCGGCCACAATCAGATTCAAATCGCCTGAGGGCTCTCGTTCCGAGGGAAACACCGGGCCATGATACCAGGCCATCGGATAGATCAGCAGGTTTCGCCCCGTATGCCGTCCGTATTGAACGATCCGCTCGATCCATTCGGCGTGATTGGCTGCTCCTTCCGCCGCTCCAAATCCGGTGGGATCCTCGTACTGAATGCCAAACTCGCGCCGAGTTCCGTTACCAGGATCGCCGGGCGTTTGCAGCGCCGGCAGTTCGTCGAGTTCGTGAATCTCGAATGAGGCGACCGCCGCGGGTTCCCCTTCACCCCATGTCTGGAACACGATGCTGCAATCGCGCCACCGCGGCCAAAAAACCTGCCGCAATTCGATCATCGACCCGCTGATCGGCTGTGCCCAATCGGTTGTCACACCCGTCGTGAGGTCGTAGCACGTGCCGTCGTTGATGCACATATATCGGCGTTTGTCGTCGGGAAACCGGATGATCGCCACGTGAGGCCGGCCGACGTTTTCGACCGCGAATCGGTATCCGAATCGGCAGCCGGGCACAGGCGGAGCCTCGCGATATCGCCCCAACGGGCTGTCGACCACCTTGACGTCGCCCAGCGCGAAATACCGATCGGCCGGCAACTCCTGCGTGCAATCGATTGCGTGCAGAAGACGGCCTTTGGGAATTGCGTCGGCCAGTAGCGAGGCCCATCGCGTATCGAACGTCAATGCAGCACCTGCGCCAGCCGTGACGGCAAAAAAAGCGCGACGATTCAATTGAGTCATGATGAACTCCGTGGTTTTCGGGGTTGTGACCGCTCGATCAGCGGTGCAAATCCAAGTCGATGGTGTTGTCGCCCCGGTGGATCGTCGCCTTGAGGCCTGACGATTCCGTGCGACCGTAGCGTTCGGG
>JAEWUR010000337.1 GCA_023397045.1 Planctomycetota bacterium | reverse complement strand
GCGACCAACAGTTCGGCGACCACTTCGAGCGACAATGGGCGGAAACGAATCAACTGGCAACGCGATCGGATCGTCGGGAGTTGCTTGGCGGGGCTCGTGCCGATCAGGATCAGGACCGAACGGGGCGGCGGTTCTTCGAGGGTTTTCAGCAGGGCGTTCGCGCCTTCGGCGTTCAGGTGGTCGGCATCGTTGATGATGGCGATTTTTCGTCCGCCGAGATACGGTTTCAACCCAATATTGTGGCAGAGTCCTTCCTGGCGGCGGTGATCGCGCTCGCCGATCAGCAATTCGAGCGGGATTGTCGATTTGTCGTCGGGTTTGCCGACCACGTCGAGGTCGGGGTGCGTGCCGGCGGCGACCTGGGCGCACGAGTCGCACTGGCCGCATGGATCGAGAAGCTCTTCCGGATGCGACTGGCACAGCATCGCCTTCGCCAAGCTCAGGGCGAACGTTCGTTTGCCAATGCCCGGCGGACCGGCGAACAAGAAGCTACTGGCGAGCCGTCGTCGGGCAATCGCCCGGCGAAATTGCTCGACCACGTCGTCGTGTCCTTCGATGTTTTGCCAGGTCATGGAGATAAAATGGAAATCAGCGGGCCGTTGATCGATCAGGATCGGGTGTAAAAAGGAAAAAAGGGAAAGGGGAGAAAAGGAAAGACAAATATTAGTAGAGAATGGCCGTGTAACGTTGACTTTTCTGGCAGTGCATCCCCATTTTCCCCCTTTCCCTTTTTTCCTTCTTACACTGAACGTGTTTTATTCTTCTCGCCTCGCTCTTTTTCCACCGCTGCTCGGATGTCGGATTGGACCTCGTCGATCGGTCGCGCGGCGTTGATGAGGATGATTTTTTGGGGTGCCCTGGACGCTTCGATGCGAAAGCCCTCGCAAACACGTTCGTGGAATGCCGCGCCTTGTTGCTCCATGCGGTCCAAGGGGCGATCGATTCGACGGGCGGCCGCGTCGGCGGGCATGTCGAGCACGAAGGTCAGGTCGGGCATCAGGCCGTCGGTCGCGATGCGGCCGACTTCCCAGAGCGTTTCGACGTCGAGGCCGCCAGCATGGCCTTGATAGACGACGTTGGCTAGCAGATACCGGTCGCAGAGCACCGTCTTTCCTTGCTCCAGGGCCGGTCGGATCACCTCCTCGACCATCTGCGATCGGGCAGCCATATAGAGGAGCATCTCGCTGCGGCGGTGGATATGGAGGTCATGGCGGTGGAGCAGGATCTCGCGGACCGCCTCGCCGAGGTTCGTGCTGCCGGGATCGCGGCAGCGGATCAGGTCGTGCCCCTGAGAGCGGAGCCACTCGGCCAACAGTTCTGCCTGAGTGGATTTGCCCGTGCCATCGCCGCCGTCGATCGAGAGGAACATATTGCTGTACAGGAGCACTTTCTGGCTGTTGGGAGAAATCGGAGTATTGAGGCTACATTGTGACCGGGGCCGTCGCAAGGGGGCTTCACGGTCCATTGTCTCAAAGGTATTTCGGCCATAAAAGGTGCGACATGTAGGGTGAATGGGGTGGATGGGGTGTTTGTATGAAGGTCGTGGATTACGCGAGTTGATCTTGTCAGGGTTTGAGCCAGCCGGTACAAGACGCCTCACGTGGGAGTCCTTCGGAGTGGCGAGTGACCGGGCGGATTCGGCTCGGATTTTTCCATGAGAATTAAGCGGATTGTTGAGCTATGATCGACTTGAGACGACGATTTTGCGTATCGACCTATGTGGTTGTTTTGCTGGCGGTTGCGGCGGTGGCGCGAGGGCAGGCCGATGCATCGCACGCGCCGTCGGACAGCGAGTTCAACGATCTGATCGGGTTACGCCTGAAACAGGTCGACGAGCCAAACGACTTGGACGAAGCGACGAAGGCGAAGATCCGCGACCTGTACAAACAGGCACAGGCGGAGATGGAGGCGGTGAAGCGGTGGTCGGCGGCCATTGCGCAGAGCGAGAAGTTGGCGGCCGATGCTCCGAAGGAATTGGAGAAGGTCAAAGCGGCGTTGTCGGCGCAGCCGTCTCCGCCCGAGACGATGCCCGAAGATGCGAGTCTTGCGCAGATCGAGCAGACGATTTCCGCCCGCGAAGCCGAACTCGAAAAGATGCGGAAAGTTCTTGCCGACGACGAAGCGGCACTGACCGGCGGAGCGGTTCGCAGAACGAAGACGTCGGAGCAGATCGCCGCGGCCAAGGAGCGATTGGCGGGCGTGACGGATCGGATGCAAATGCCGGCCGCTGGCGATGAACCGCCGGCGTTGACGACGGCGCGGCAGACGTTGTTGGAGGCCCAGAAGCGATCGGCGGAATATGAAATTGCGTCGTACGAGAAGGAATTGAAGGCCGCCGAGGCACGGGCCGAGTTGTTGCCATTGCAGCGGGACCTCGACGCTCGGCAGGTCACGGCGAACGAGCAAGCGTTGAAACAATCGCGCGATTTGGCCAACGCCCGGCGCAAGAAGGAGGCCGAGCAGCAGGAGCAACAGGCGAAACAGGCGTCCTGGGAAGCAAGCCAGGCACATCCCGCCGTCCGGGAGTTGATGGAAAAGAACGCGGCGTTGGCCGAAAAACGCCGTGTATTGGCCGAAGAAATCGCCCAATGCTCGGGACAGTGGGAACTGGTCAATCAGAAACTTGTTGCTCTGAAAAAGGAGTCGAACAGCGTTCGCGCGAAGGTTGACACGGTCGGGTTGACCAACGAAATGGGCAAGCTGTTGCGAGCTGACCGGGAGTCGCTCGGCGGTTATCGCGAGTATGTTCGGAACACCGGCACTCGGCAGCAGATGATCGGGCAGGGACAACTCGACCAGTTGGAGTACCGCGACGAGCAGTTTGCCCTGTCGGACAT
>JAEWUR010000171.1 GCA_023397045.1 Planctomycetota bacterium | reverse complement strand
GCCCTTCGATGTAGCGAATCTCGGCCATGCCGACACGGTCCGGATCTTGCTTATCGAGAACGTTCCAGAACTCAAGGGGGGCGATGTTGTAGTCGATCCGCAGCCAACTCAATTTATATTGTTTGATGGCCTCGAGCAAATACTTGCTCAGGTACTCCCTGGCTGCGGGGATGCCTAAGTTAATGAGTCCGCTCTCATTTCCCGCCGCCGACATTACCCACTCGGGATGCTCTGTGGCAAGGTAGGTTCCTGGATACACTCGCTCCGGCTCGAACCAGAGGAGAAAATCCATGCCAGCCGCCCGGGCAGCGTCGCTGATCGGTCGCAAGCCGTTGGGGAAACGATCGCGCGGCTCAACTCGCTCGATCGGGAACCCGTAGTTACCCATGCCGGCCGGGAAACCACCCTTTGTCCAATAAGCATCGAGCCAGAAAACCTCGAAACCTAACCCTTTGATCGATTCCAAGTGAGAAAGCACGTTCGCTTCGGTGCTGTCGTTCACCTCATAGAACGAAGTGCTCAGGTGCGCAATCGGCGGAGTAACCACTTGGCCGTCGATCCTTGGCATCACGTGGGCAAACATCGCTTGGCGAAATTGATTGTAACCGCGCCATGGATCGTCGCCGAACCAGTAAAGCTGCATAATTCGCGGGCTACGGATCGTTTCACCAGCGTGCAACTTCAAATGCATGGTCTGCATTCCTGCTTGAATACTCAGCAGATCGCCCGGCAGGCGTTCCACGGCTGCGCTCCATTGCCCGGACCAACCGATAGCCGTGATCACGCCGCCGCCAGACCATTGGAGATTGAAGAACGGGCTGGCGCCCGACGAAGACCGACCATCCTTGGGGGCGAACTCGATCCGCTTGCCAACCGGCAGGGCATCGCTTAGCGGCGCCCAATCGTCGATGCGGTAATCGCTGCCGAGCAGCCGGTGCAACGTCACGTCGCCGTCTTGCTTGACGGTCACGTCCACTGCTCGAAGCTGTTCGATAATCGGTGTATCCTTGTCGCCCCGGTTGGTAAGATAGAGGGTCCACTCGACGCTTGGCGTATCGAGGTAGTTTGTGAAGACCGCGCGGATCTCAAGCTTAGTCTCCGGGTCGATCCATGTCATCGTGCGTTGCGTGGTCGCAGCGTCGATGGCCCGATCGTCGACGGTGCGATTCCACCCGCCGATCAATTCCGACGACGGACGGCCTCCGTAGACAAACGAAAAGGGCGTCTGGTCCGAGGCAATCCAGCGACGGTGGAAGTCGGCCTCGGCGGTTGCACTATCGCTGCGTACGGTTCCCGCCAAAATCATCGACAGAAATAAGCCGAAACAGGCAGAATGCAGGAAACAAGGTGCGTAACAATTTTTGGGCAACACCGAAGGCCTCTTGATGAAGAAAGTGGTGGGAGTTAAGTGGGATATTCGCTCGATGCATTCACACGTTGGAATGCAAGAACGTCAGGAAAGCTATTTTGAGGTAACGTTGAAGTCGACAGTATTGTCGCCGGGTTTGACTTCCGCTTCAAGGGTGGACGCTGAATTGAATTGCGGCGCGACGACATCGACCTGCTCCTCGATCATCTCGCCGGTCGCGCCAAACCCCTGGGGGATCATCCTGCCGGTCTTCTGCATGGCCCGAATCTCGACGATGTTCTGGCCTATCGCCGGACCATTTGCCGCGGATAGTTGATATCGGCCCTTCTCGATCTGCCCTCCCGTCACGGTCCCCTTTGTTCCTCCTGTTGGTGTAAACGTAATCGACCCTTGTTCGATGGGTTGCCCATCGAGCTTAACCTCACCGTGAATGGCGCCGCGATTCGCATCCTTCGTGCCGCAGCCGGGCACGAGAAAAAAAACGGCCAGCAGAAGCCCGAGCATCCACGCCATCACGCAGGTTTTGGTCATACTGAGAGTATCCCTTGCTCTAGAAGTCGTTGGTCAAGACACGGCCGTCGCCGATCCAGCCGAGGCCCTGCCAGATATCGATGTCGACATTGTCTTGAATGAAATGTACGCTGCTGTCACAAAAAAGCGCGTTCACGCCGCCGGGATGCCGGCTTCGCGCGTCGGCATAACGGGTAGCCGCGCCACCGACACAGGGCAGGTTTTGACTCGGGTCGTCGTAGACGCCCGAGCAGAAGGATGCTACGAGGCTGTCGTCAGCGCGGGAATTGGGTCCAAGCCTAACCTCCAATAGTTGGAGTCCCGCCTGATTCGACCAGAAGAAACCTCGGAAGTCATTCTCGTCGATCCCCTTGAGGTATTCAGCGACGGCCATGGTGTTGCTCGTGCCGTCCGTGATCTCGCCGAATTCGGTCCCCTTGCCGTAGGCGAAGACCGCGCGCTGCGTTCGGTCGAGAAGCAATGAAAGCTCAGACTCCGTGTCGCTGAGCCCGGAGAAGATGCCGAGATAGTTGCTCTTTGCCAACCGAAGCGAGGGCGCCGCGATGAAACTGACCGAACCGCCCAAAAAATCGCTGGGGCATGATAAGTGTGGCAGAGGCATATTGCTCACGAGATCCCACGATGACCACCCAGGCTTACTAGAATCCCAAGGGTTCGGGATATTATAGTCTTTCGGTCCGAGCACCCCCTCGAAATAACCTGATTGCTCGCAGTACGGCAGCAAGACATGTAGAAAGTATGTCCATTCGTAAGCCCCAGCATTACCGGGAGGTGGGCTATTAGAAAATCGCGTTTTCGCCTTGACGCCCGGTGGAAACGTTCCGTAAGCCGATGCGAAGTTGTGTAATGCTACGCCGACTTGATGGAGGTTGTTACTGCATTGCATCCGCCGCGCTGCCTCACGGGCAGCTTGCACGGCCGGCAACAGCAACGCGATCAGGATACCGATGATCGTAATGACCACAAGCAACTCAACCAACGTGAAACCTGCCTTGCTGAAAACGTTCTTTTGGGTGTTCATATCAGTATCCGATTGATTTAAGTTGAGTTTCGAAATCGGCAGGCAATTCGGCCAGCGGCTTGTCGACGTCCCTCGCGGCGTAGTTGAGCATGTTCCGCAGCAGCCGTTCGGCGACCGGGTCGTGGCCGAGGTTCTTGCGAACATTCAGGGTGTTCAAGATGAATTGACCAGCCCCAAGCTGGTGAACAGAGGTCATGGTCCCAGACCCGTAACCAAGGTTGGCCCGAATTCCCCCCGCCACCATTTCCGTCGGCGCACTCAGGCCAATCCACGCCAATCCACCTTCAGGAATGATTTCGCGGTAGAATGTGTAATCCAGGATCCCGCCTGACGGGAGACCATCGAAAATCGGATGCCTCTTTGCAAACG
>JAEWUR010000156.1 GCA_023397045.1 Planctomycetota bacterium | reverse complement strand
GCGTAGGGGCGGGCAAGCTCCAACGCTTGCTTGGTGACGTCGTTGACGCTGCACGCCTGGCGTTCCGTCGGTTCCTCGCGCGAATAGCGAAGCAACGTCCGCACAATTCGCCCGCAACGGTCCATCGACGTCACGATGTTCCTTAGACAGGCCGCGACTTGCGGCTGCGAACTTGGCTGGTCCATGATCGCCAGCGCGGTTTCAGCGGCCAACAACGCCGATCCGGCGGGATTGTTGATCTCGTGGGCGATACCGGCCGCCAGAAGACCGATGCAAGCGAGGCGCTCGTTTCGGCGCAATACGTCTTGCACGTCCGGCGAGAGCGAAGAATGTTTCGCCAACTCGCCTGCCGGTTCGTCGACTCGGATTGGGAAAAGCGCCGTGTTCTTCACGGCGAACCTCCTGTGTGCGAGTGCCCCGAAAACTCCACGTGGAGGACAACGTCCCTAAATGTAGTAGTAATCGAGCAATTGTCCAGCCCAGTTTCGATATTTTTCGCACAGGTGCAAAAAATGTTCTGCCGACACCCGGGACAAAGAAGAGTCGGAAGGTGTTTGGTGATCGGCTGCGGACGGCCCATTTTCGGCCATCTACGACGTTATTATTCGCTACAGGTCCGAGGACGGCAATATGCCGAGAAAGGAATAACACGAAAACCGAAGGAGTATTAACAGATTATTTTCCGCACTCGACGGCGATGTGGCTTCGGATCAGGTCGCCCAAGTGGCGTGGGTCGGCCCGTCGCAATCGGTCGAGTACCCGCTCCCAACGATAAGCGAAGCTGCCGCCCTCATCGCGGGGCCGATGTTTGAACAGCGCATCGAATCCACGTTTTCGCCGCTTGTATTCGAGCTGGATTTTGGAAAGGCGAATGACGAATCCTTCGATGTAGAGTTCGGTGAACTCCTCGGGATTGCTCAGAATCGGCAGGCGACGGTTGACCGGTTCGGCATATTCGGCCGCGTAATGGTCGAGTTCCGTCCAGTAGTTGGCGAAGGTGCCCATCTGATCGGCCACGACGATCTCGGCCGGCATTCCCGCGTCATCCTCGATGACGACCTCGTCCCCGTCGTCGAAAACGACCCGGCCGTCGCCGTGGCACCGGCCGACGATCAGGTTGGGGGCGGCCGCATGGCCGAGTAGCCGAGCCAGCCCGTTGGCGAACTCGGGATTGGCGAGCCGTTGCGGCGGAATTTTATCGGTGGCCATGCCTCGGATGTAGTCGCGTTCGAAATAGGGCGACCAGATTTGGGCATTGTACATGTCGGACGCACTGCCGGTATAGCGTTCGCCGATTCGCTTGGCCGTGGTGTGCGGCGGAAGGTTCATTCCCAATTGCCGGCATCCAAGTCGCCGGTCGAGGATATACTCGGTGTATTCCTCAGCCTGAATGATTGCGTCGAGCAGGCGTTTGCCGTCGTCCAAGTGTTCGCGGATACCCCATTTTTGCATCCGAATGATCTTGATAATCTCATCCTTGATGCCGCGCTGTTTGATCTGCGCGATATACACGTCGCGACGGCCCGGCGTCATTCCTCGATGCGACAGTGAACCGATCACGCGACCGATGTTGACGTATTCCAGGTCGCCGAACTCGCGAACGAAATTGTAGGTGAACCCCCGGCACTTTTCATCGCACAGCCGTTGCAGGTCGGGTTCGTTCAACTCGTCGGCCATCTCGAAGGCGGGATCGAAAATCAGTTCGCCGTCCTCGATGCGTCCGCCGGGCAGCCATTCGATCTGCATGAAGAACTCGGAACTCAACCCGAGCAGCGATTCCTCGGACATCTCGGTCTCGTCCTGGCCGATCAGCGCGGCATACATCGAATTCCGCCATTCCAACTGATCGGCAACGTCGTGCTGGAACTCCGGAGCGACCGCGTCGCGAAATGCTTGCCGGAGCGACTGATAGACGTCGCGCAGTGCCGAACCGTCGAGCGATGCAAAGTCGTGCGCCGCGAAATTGGTTTTCGAGAACGATCGATCGGCCATGAAGAATGCGATTTCCGGACGGCCGTGGCGGTTGATTCCCGCCGAATACTCGCGAATCTCCTGGAGATGCCCGCGAAGAGTCGGCTCCGGCATGGTTTCGAGGCGACCGAACTCCTGATACGTGAGAAATCGCGTGCCGGTGGCTTTGCTGTAGTAATACAGCTCCTCGCCGCGAATGGCGATTCTCGAGTCGTCGATCATGCGGCTCATTTCGCGTTGCGTCTTGGGCAACGGGCTCACTCGCCAGCATTCGCCGCGCTGCTTGACGGCCGCACGGACCTTTTCATTGCAGGCCAGCAGGAATCGAATCTTGTGTTTGGGCGTCACCTGCTGGAGCAATTCGTCGGCCAGGAACGCCAACCCCATATTGTCCGGGTCGGGCCGGATCTGGATCGTGTCGTTCTCCATGATCAGGTCGACCGAGTTGTTCCACTCTTCGCTTTCTTCTTCGGCGCTGAGCGGTTCCAGGCCGAGATCTTGGCGCTGCCGAGAAAGCAGGTCGATATACCCCCTGCGTTGGGTGGCGTGAATCCCTGGGAGCGTCACAATCGTGTTGCTATAGGGAAATACCGTCGCAATCCGGGATTTGAGTTTCCCGTGGGCGTCTTTCGCCAAAGGATGTTCGCCGATGATGCGGGGCAGCATAGGAAGCGTATCGCACCGCGGCGGGCAGCCGCGGAAAAAAACCATCGATCGCGGCCCGTCGTCTCAGACCGGGGGCAGAGACTACTCCTTTTTGTCCGGCGACGACGTCACCAACACGCGGTTGCCAAAGTACTTTCGCGCGACGGCAACCACGTCGTCTAAGGTGACTGCCTCGATGCGAGCATCGAACGTCTTATGATAGTCATAACCTAATCCGTACAATTCGTCCAGAGCCGCCTGTTGCGCCTGCTGGCCAATGGTGGTATTTTCCTGGGCGTGAAGGGCAATGACGCGCTCGACGGCCGTGCGGAATTCGTCCTGGTCAATCCTTCCCTCTTTCGCCCGGGCGACGTTCTGCTCGATTCGCTCGACGACCTCGTCGAGCTTGTCGGGCCGCGTTTGGGCCACGATCTGGAAAAAGCCGGGCACAGGCCCGGTCATCGGGAATCCGTGGACGAAATAGACGAGCCCCTCCCCCCGCAATTCGTGGTGCAACCAACCGCCGGGATACCGATACCCCGCCATCACGGCCCCCAACACGGTGACCGACGCGAAATCTTCCTTCTCGAAGATGCTCGGCGTCGGATAGCCGAAAACGACCATCGCCGTCGGCATGCCGATTTCCAGGCGCCGGGCCAACATCTGCGGAATTGCGTTGCTTTGGTCGAACGAGACGGGCTTGAAATCGGGCGACGGCTTCATGCCGCCGAATTGCTTCTCGACCAATTTCATCGCTTTGTCCGGTTCGATGTCGCCAAAAACCGTGACGACCATGTTGTTCGGCACGAAATATTTCGCGTGGAACTGCCGCAGATCGTCGGCCGTCAGTTTTTTCACCGACTCGGCGGTTCCGTCCGGATTGACATGATACGGCGAGTCGGTTGGCAGATTATCGATGAAGAATTCGCCAATCAGCGAATGCGGATTATCGGCACGCCGGGCAATCGCGCCCAAGGTGAGCGATTGGATTTTCGCGAACTCGTCCTCGGGGAACGTTGGACGGAGGATGCACTCCGCGAACAATGCGGCCGCGTCGGCGAAATCCTCGCGCAACACCGTTGCACTGCCGTAGACCGTGAATCGTCCCGAGCTCATGGCAAGATGCCCGCCGATCGAATCGAAATAGTCGGCGATCTGCCGTGCGGAATGATCGGCCGTGCCCATATCGAGCATCGCGCCGACGAGCCCCGCTCGGCCGGCCGTCGCCAGATCGTCGGCCAACGACCCGCTGAGCGTATATGCCTGTATATTGACCAGCGGCAGTTGGCTATGGCGTTTGACCAGCACTCGCAACCCGTTGGGAAGCGTAGCCTCGCGGATTTCACCTTCGACCGATTTGGCCGCCGCCTCGGCCGTCTTCGGCGCTCCGCCCGGCGGCGCGATGGTCACGCGATTCAGTCGCTCGGGCACGAAATACTTCCGCGCGACCTCGCGCACCTGCTCGGCGGTCACGTTTTGAATGCCCTCGACATAGGCGCCGTCGTACAACGGATCGGCCGTATACAGATAGTTGCGTCCCAGCCCGTCGGCGGCCTGTTTGACGGTTTGCCGGCCGAAAATCAGCTCGGAAGCCTTCTGCTTCTTGGCTTTCGAAAGCTCCTCGGGGCTCACCAATTCGTCGCGCAGGCGGTAGACCTCGCGTAAAATGCTCTCTCCGGCCTTCTGCCACGTCTCGGGCCGGCTGGTTGCCATTACGGCCATCATGCCCGTCACGTAATAGGGCGTGTCGCTGAACGTCGAGACCGACAGCACCGATTGCTCCTGGTACTTCAACTGCTGAAC
>JAEWUR010000133.1 GCA_023397045.1 Planctomycetota bacterium | reverse complement strand
ACCCCCGGCCCCTCTCCCAAAGGGAGAGGGGAGTAATTCGCATAAGGACCAAAGAAATATGAAAACAATTCCCTGCGACAAGAAGGTCGTGGTGTTCGGCGAGCTGATGATGCGGCTGTCGACCAAGCGTTTTGAACGTATGATCCAAGCTCGGGAGTTCGACGTCAGCTACAGCAGCGCCGAGGTGAACCCCGCCGTTGCACTGGTCAACTATGGAATCGATTGTTACGTTGTTTCGAGCGCGCCGGACAACGCCGTGGGCGACGCCTGCCTGGCCTACATGCGGCAATTCGGTCTGAACCTCGATTACGTGATGCGAAACGGCTTCCGGCTCGGTATCTATTTTGTCGAGACCGGGGCCGCCCAAAGGCCGTCGACGTTCCTCTATAACCGCAAGGGCAGTTCGATCACTGAGCTTCGCCCGGGCGATATCGATTGGGACGCTGTTTTCGAGGGAAAAGATTGGTTCCACTTCACGGCCATCACGCCCGCGCTGGGCGACAGCGTCGCGCAGTTGACGAAAGAAGCTTGCGTGGCAGCGAAAAAACGGGGCCTGACGATCAGTGCCGATCTGAACTTCCGCCGCAAGCTCTGGTCGGCCGAGAAAGCTCGCGAAGTGATGGGCGACCTGCTGCAATATGCGGACGTGCTGTTCACGAACGAGGAGGAAGCGGCCGCGGTGTTCGGCATTGCCGCCCGGGAGACGAATGTCTCGACCGGCGCGATCAATCGCCAAGGCTATGAAGACGTGGCCGTCCAACTGTTCGAGCGGTTCAACCTGAAATACGTGTCGATATCGCTCCGCGAGAGTATCTCGGCGACCGCAAACGATTGGTCTGGCATGCTCTACGACGGTAAGACATTCTACACGAGCCGCAAGTACAAGATCGACTACATCGTCGATCGGATTGGCGGCGGCGATGCCTATTCGGCCGGTATTCTCTACGGATTGATGACTGGGCAAGATCTGCAAGATACGGTGGAATTCGGTGCCGCGGCCGGCTGCCTGAAGCATACGATCCACGGCGACTTCAACTTGGTCAGTTTCGACGAGACGGTCGCTTTGATGGGGGGGGATGGGTCTGGGAGAATTCAACGCTAGTCGGTAACATGTGTGAACCGAAAACAGGGCGGCAGGGCCGCCAACCAAAAGGTGCTACCGCACCATTGATAAAACCCGCTCCCGTTGGTCGCTAGACTTTGTGAAAAAGTTCACGATCTTTGGGGGGCTAGTAACACAGTTCCGAGGCATTGTCGCCCGGGGGCTGACAGAACGTTGACGCCCGATGAACTCATGTAATAGGGAGAAACGCGAAAATGGCAACTGATCTCGTGCGAGCGATGGCCGATGCCGGCAAGCCGTTGGAAGAATTCCAAACGCCTGACGGATCGCGATTATTCTTGCTCCCCTATGGCGCCAGGATCGTGGCCCTGTGCTCGCCGGGCAGCGACCGAAGTTTCTACTGGAAGAATCCTCTGCTGGAGAAATCCGAGACCGCGAAAGAATTGTTCGCAGGCAGCGGCTGGCACAATACCGGCGGCGACCGCACGTGGATTGCCCCGGAATTGGACACATTCTTTCGCAGCCCGGAGTCGTCGGAGTATATTCAGCCCCGGGCACTCGACATGAGCGACTATTCGGTCGAGCAGGCGTGCGGCGGCATCCAGATGTCGCGCGAGATGACGCTCCACCTCGCCCGACCCAATCGCGACGCCGCACTGCGACTGACTAAGTGGTTCGGCCCGGCCCCCAATCCGTTGCGTTTTGAACGCGATATGGCAGCGGTGAACCATTCGCTCGAATATGCGGGCTATTCGCAACGGGTCACGTTGGAATCGCTGGATAAGTCGGCCGCTGCTATACCAGCCGTTGGCATCTGGAACCTCATGCAACTGCCATCGGGCGGCGATTTGTTGGTGCCGCTCTACTCCAGGGCAGCGATTCAAAAATGTTTCGGCGACGTGCCCGAGAGCCATATCGTCTTGGACGACCATCTGCTGCGGGTCAACCGGGTTGATTTCCCCAACTCGCACAAGATTGCCATCAAGGCATCGTCGCTGTGCGGACGCACGGGCTATGTCTATGCCCAGGGCGACCAGTGGTCGTTGGCCATCCGGAATTTCTTCATTAACCCATCGGGCCAATACGTCGACGTGCAGCGGCACGACACCGACGATTCCGGTTACGCGTTTCAGATGTGCCGGGTCGATGAACCGGCCTTCGGCAGTTTCTGTGAGATGGAGTATCACGCCCCCGGCCTCGGTCTGTTGCCCGATGCCACCCGGAGCGTCGATTTCTCGCAGGTTTGGGCCTTCCGCGGCACGCGAGACGCCATTGCGGCCGTCGTGAAGAAGCTATTGGGGGTGACGCTATGAGACTCGAAAAGTTCAACGACAACGTACCGAAGAACGCCGTGGCGATTTGGTGGCTCGGCCAAGCCGGATTTGCGATCAAGACGCCTGGCGGCAAAGTCGTCTATGTCGATCCGTACCTTTCGGAAGCCGCCGAACGCCTTTTCGGTTTCAAGCGGCTTGCTCTCGCGCCGATCGAGGCCGAGGAGGTTCGCACCGATTATCTGGTGATGACCCACGAACACGCCGATCACATGGACCCCGACGCGGTGCCGATTATCGCCCGGAACAATCCTGACTGCCGGTTCGTCGGGCCTGCGGGGTGCAATCCGGGGTTGGACGAGGCTGGAGTGTTGCAAAATGTCCGGGTACTGTTGGGGCCCAACAATCGCTACGACCTTGGCGATCTGGTGATCCACACGACGCGATCGGACCACGGTGATCTATCGGCAACGTCGCTGAGTTTGCTGTTGGAGTTCGATGGCATTCGGATTCTGTTCA
>JAEWUR010000765.1 GCA_023397045.1 Planctomycetota bacterium | reverse complement strand
GTTTGTCGCTGCTCTGCCTGTCATTTTTCATTCAACCGGCTGCCGCGGAATCGGCGTCGCCCAGACCAACCTCGGTGATCTCGCTCGATGGAACTTGGTCGCTGGCCGTCGATCCGAAGAACGTTGGACGCGAGGAAAAATGGTTTGACAAGACCTTGGCCGAGGCGAAACCCGGTCGAGTGCCGGGCATCATTCAGGAAGATTTTCCGCTGTATCATGGCGTCGCGTGGTACTCGCGCGAGTTTACGCCGCCGGCCAATCCGAACCGAGGCGGGCGATACCTGCTGAAGTTCTGGAACGTCGATTATCTGGCCGACGTGTGGGTGAACGCCATTCACGTGGGCCAACATGAAGGCGCGTGCGAACCGTTCGTTCTCGATGTGACGGATGCGGTGAAGCCCGGGGTTGCCAATAAGGTTGTGGTGCGGGTGCTCAATGCGGCCAATCAGCCGATCGACGGCATCAAATTGTCGGAGACCGCGCATACGGCGAAGACGGAGCCGTGGACGCCAGGCCGCATCGGCAACTGGGGCGGCATCACCGATTCGGTCGAACTGATTGTTGCGCCGGCCGTTCGGGTGGAGGATTTGTTCGTTCGGGCGGATCCCAAGACGGGTGAGATTCGGGTGCGAACGAACGTTCGTAATGCCGGAAAGCAGGCGGTCAGTGGGAAAATCACGTGGCTTGTTGCGCCGGCTGCCGGTGGTGAAGCGATCGACCAAGTCAGCGTTGACCGCGAACTACCGCCCGGCGACACGGCGGTCGAGAGCACGCTCGCGGTCCAAAATCCGCGACTCTGGGAATTGAACGATCCGTATTTGTATCGCGTGACGGCCTCGGTCGACGCGCCCGGCGCGGCCAACGCCGATGTGAGTTCGGCGCGGTGCGGTTTTCGGGATTTTCGCTTCGAAAACGGCTATTTCCGGCTCAACGGCAAGCGAATCTTCGTGAAATCGTCGCACAGCGGCAGCGAAGTGCCGGTGGGGATGAACGTCCCGTTGGATCCCGACCTGTTGCGGAAGGATTTGTTGAACTGCAAGGTGATGGGCTTCAATATGTTCCGGTCGTTCAACGGCCTTTGCTCGCGGTATCAACTCGATTTGTGCGACGAGATCGGTCTGCTCGTGTATCAAGAAAACTTCGGCAGTTGGTTCATGGAAGACTCGCCGAAGATGAACGAGCGGCTCGACCGTTCGATCTTGGCGATGGTCCGGCGCGATCGGAACCATCCGAGCATCGTGCTTTGGGGGCTTCTGAATGAGACGCCGGCCGGAGCGGTCGTCAATCACTCGGCGGCCTTGTTGCCGAAGATCCGCGAATTGGACGACACGCGAGGCGTGTTTCTCAATAGCGGCAACTGGGACGGCTCGGCCAATACGTATGCCAATCCCGGTGAGACGCAGTGGCAAAGCGTTATGGCCGACCAGCATCCGTATCAACCGGTGCCGCATACGGCCGGCGTCGTCAACACGCTGCGGACCATCAACGGCGGCGGCAAGCCGCTTTGGCTGTCGGAATACGGCGTCGGCAGCGCGGTCAATCTCGTTCGGCTGGCTCGCCATTACGAGCAGCTCGGAATGACCGGTTGCGAGGACGCGATGATCTATCGCGGCTTTTTGGATCAGTTCATGAACGACTGGAATCGCTGGGGTCTTGGCGACACGTTCGCCAACCCAGAAGATTATTTCCACCAGTGCCTCGCTTGGATGGCGGGGCTGCGTGAATTGGGCATCGATGCGATTCGATCGAATCCGAATGTCGTTGGGTACAGTCTGACGGGTACGCAGGATCAAGGCTTGACGGGCGAAGGCGTCACGGCAACTATTTTCCGCGAACTAAAGCCCGGGGCGGTTGACGCCGTGTTCAACGCCTTCTATCCGCTGCGCTGGTGCCTGTTTGTCGAACCAACGCAGGTTTTCCGGGGCAAGACGGTCCATGTCGAGGCCGTATTGGTCAATGAGGACGTGCTCGCGCCCGGCGAGTATCCCGTGCGATTTCAGATCGTCGGTCCGGAAAACGTCTCGATTCTTGACCAGACTGTCACGGTCAACATGCCAGGCCGTGAAGGCGACAAGGAGCCCCCGTTCGCAATTCCCGCGTTTAAGGCGGATGTGCCGGTCGACGGTCCCTCGGGCAAGTATCGTTTCCTGGCGACGTTCCAGAAGGGCGGCGCGGCGACGGCCGGCAACGCCGAGTTCTATGTGGCCGATCCGGCCGATATGCCGAAGGTCGAGACGGAAGTCGTGCTTTGGGGCGACGATCCCGACGTGGCGAGGTGGCTTGCCGAGCAGGGAATCAAGGCGAGGCCGTTTACGCCCGGCGTCCAGAACGGTCGGGAGGTGATTCTGGTCGGTTTCCGACCTGCCGCCAGTGATGCCGCGGCGTTCACCGAGTTGGCCCGGCATATTGCACGCGGTTCAAACGTTGTGTTCCTATCGCCCGAGATCTTCCAGAAGGGCGATAATCCGGTCGGATGGCTGCCGCTGGTGAACAAGGGCGGTCGTACCGATTTGCACAACTGGCTCTACCACAAGGACGATTGGACGAAGAACCATCCAATCTTTGATGGCATGCCGCGCGGCACGATCATGGATCATACGTACTATTGCGATATCATCACGAACAACATGTGGGTTGGGCAAGACGCGCCGGCCGAGGTGGTCGCCGGCATGATCAACACCAGCATCGGATACAATTCCGGGCTGTCGGTGGCGATCTATGGGTTTGGCGAAGGAAAGTTCACGCTCAACACGTTGCATATTCGGGAGAACCTTGGTAAAAATCCCGTGGCCGACCGATTGTTGCGGAACATGCTTCGGTATGCGTCGGTCGGCGTCGAAAAGCCTCTGGCCGATTTGCCTGGTGATTTCGAGCAGACGTTGAAGTCGTTTGGATATTAGTTAAAAGAGGGGCTAGGGACTGGGGGCTAGGGACTAGGGAGCGTCGGTAAGCATGACGTTTTTCCCCTGATTCCTGTCCCCTGGTCTCTGATCCCTGTCCCCTAGCCCCTGACCAAAAATGACCGGAAAAACCTACGC
>JAEWUR010000749.1 GCA_023397045.1 Planctomycetota bacterium | reverse complement strand
GCGACGACGTCGGCGGCTATGAGAGCACTGCCGGATTGAGCGGCGGGATCATGGCGACGGGCAATTATCCGGGCCGCGCCCGAACGCCGGACGAACTTCGCGCCGACGCCGGCAAAGTCCTCAGCCTGGTGCCCGGCAAACACCGGTTCAGCCTGCACGCGATTTATTTGGAGCACGGCGGCAAGCCAATCGAACGGACCGACATCGGACCGGCGCAGTTTGAAGGATGGATGGACTGGGCGGCCGATTTGGGCATCGGGTTGGATTTCAACTCGACGTTTTTCTCGCATCCGAAATCGGCCGACGGTTTCACGCTGTCGCATCGCGATGACGGGATTCGCCAGTTTTGGGTCGATCATGGCATCGCCTGCCGGAAGATCGCGGAAGCGATGGGACGCCGCCAAGGCAACCCGTGTTTTCACAACGTTTGGATTCCCGACGGCATGAAAGACGTGACGATCGACCGGAAGGGGCCTCGCGAACTATTGAAGCAGTCGCTTGACGCGATGTTCGCCCCGGCGATTGACGAGAAATATTGCCGCGACTCGGTCGAATCGAAACTTTTTGGGATCGGCTCGGAAAGCTATGTCGTTGGTTCGAGCGAGTTCTACCTGGGCTATGCCGTGGCGAACAAGAAAATGCTGACGCTGGACGCCGGCCACTTCCACCCGACCGAGACGATTTCGGACAAGATCTCGGCCGTCTTGGAGTTCCTCGACGATATTCTGCTTCACGTGAGCCGCGGTATCCGCTGGGACAGCGATCATGTGGTGATTTTGACCGACGATCTTCGGGCGATTGCCGAAGAGATCGTTCGCGGCGAGTACCTTGATCGGGTCCACATCGGGTTGGATTTCTTCGATGCCAGCATTAACCGAATTGCCGCCTGGACGATTGGCATTCGTGCCATGCTCAAGGCCCTGTTGATTAGCCTTTTGGAACCGAAGGCCACCCTGCTCGACCGGGAGGTCAATGGCGACTACACGTCGCGGTTGGCAATGATTGAGGAGTTCAAGACGCTTCCGCTGGGCGCCGTCTGGGATTATTATTGTCTGAAACAGGGCGTGCCCGTCGGTTTGGCTTGGCTTGACGAAGCGAAGCAGTACGAGCGAGACGTGTTGTCCAAACGGGCGTAAGGGCGCCGCAAAGTCCCCTCTCCCTTTGGGAGAGGGCTAGGGTGAGGGCCGAATCGCGAAACGGTATAACGCGATATTGGATATCTGTGAAGCAAAAAAACCGTGCCTAGAAATTACAGGTCTCTCTAGGGTCAAAGGAGATGTGTATGTCGTTGCTCGCTGAAGTCGCCTCGACGGCGACGAATCCGGCGTTCGGTATTTTGATCTTTGTTCTTGGCGGTTTGGCGGGCGCGACGTTCTACCTGCCGTTTAAGAAGGTCAAGAATTGGGCTTGGGAAAGCTACTGGTTTATTTATGCGGTGTTCGGGCTGGTGATCGTGCCGTGGGTTTTGGCGCTGTCGACTTCGCCGAACGTCGTCTCGGTGCTGAAGGCCTCGCCCGGCAAGGCGTTGATTTACTGCATGCTGTGCGGCGCGATGTGGGGTTTCGGCGGCTTGACCTGGGGGCTGATGATTCGCTATCTCGGCTTTGGGCTGGGGTTGGCCATCGGCGGTGGGTTGTGTTCGGCGGCCGGAACGCTCATTCCGCCGATCTTGAGTCCGGTTTTGCAGCGTTTTGTCGGTGGCGGGGCCGTCGAGGGCACGCTGGGGGAAGCCGTGCAGCAAGGGTTCCAGAGCCTTTACGGGTCGCCTTCGGCCAATTTCGCGTTGGTGGCCGTGGTGGTTTCGCTGGTTGGCATTGCCCTGATCGGCGCGGCCGGCATGAGCAAGGAAAACGAACTGCCCGAGGAACAGAAACGCAAGGCGATCGCCGATTTCAACTTCCGCAAGGGCATGGCGGTCGCGATTTTTTCGGGGCTGATGAGCGCCGGCATGAGTCTTGGTCTTCAGGGCGGCGCGCCGATCGAGAGACTTGCGACCGAGATCGCGCCGGCGACCAGCACCACCTGGAAAGGCATGCCGGTTGTCGTCGTGGTGCTCTTCGGCGGCTTCGGCGTCAACGGTCTGTGGTGCCTGTTCTTGAACCTGCAAAACAAGACGCTCGGCGACTATGTCAACGGGAAGTCGCCGCTGGTAGGCAATCTGTTTTTCGCGGGCCTTGCCGGCGCGATCTGGTCGTCGCAGTTCGTGTGCTTCAAGACGGGCGAACCGGCGATGGGCAGCATCTCGTACATCGGCTGGTCGGTGCTGTTTGCCAGCACGATCTTGTTCGGCACGTTGCTGGGCATCATCTTGGGCGAATGGAACAACACCAGTTCGCGCACGAAACTGCTTCTGACGCTCGGACTGATCTTGTTGGTGACGTCGTCGGTCATTTCCGGCTACAGCGGCTACTTGAAACCTGCGTAAGCGATGAGACTTCCCTCTCCCGCATGCGGTTGCGGGTGCAGGGCGAGCGAATCTCCCCTCTCCCGCGTGCGGGAGAGGGGCTGGGGGTGAGGGGAGATTGAACGGCACATGGAGTCCCTTTCCCGATTATCCCCACCGACCCCTCCATAAACTTCCTTCCTGGCATCCTGCACATTAACGAAGGACAAACCATGCGATACCTGCCCTTATTCTTGATGGTTGCTGTTTTTTGCACGATTTCTACGATTCAAGCGGCTGAAAAAAGTCCCGCTTCGGTCGACGCGTTGCGATGTGAGTATCGCATCGATCCGTTGGGGATCGACGTAACGCAGCCGCGTTTGGATTGGAAGATGATCGACGCGCGTCGCGGTGCCAAGCAGACGGCCTATCAAGTGATGGTGGCCGGCTCGGCTGAAAAACTTGCCGCCGACCAAGGCGATCTTTGGGACAGCGGTCGGGTTGCCACGGACCAGTCGACGCAGGTCGTCTATGCCGGCAAGCCGTTGTCGTCGCGCATGCGGTGCTATTGGAAGGTCCGCATTTGGGACGCCGACGGCAAGTCGACCGGCTATAGCAAGCCGGCGCTGTGGACGATGGGTTTGCTCGACCCGAACGACATCCAGGCGAAGTGGATCGGCGTCGACGGTCCGATGACCTATCCGAGCAACGACAAGGCGGCGGTTTTTCCGACGTTCGACGGATGCCGTTGGGTTTGGGCGTCGGCGCCGAACGTTAAGGCTTTGGAATCGGCCCCGGCGGGTCCGGCCTATTTCCGGCGATCGGTGACGATTCCGCAAGGAAAGACGATCGAGCAGGCATACTTTTCGCTGGCCGCCGACGACGTGGCCGAACTGTTCGTCAACGGCAAGTCGATCGCCCGGGGAGTCAATTTCGAGGCCCCGCTGTCGGTCAACCTCAAGGATTTTCTGGTTGCCGGCGAGAAGAACAGTTTGGCGATTGTCGTCTTCAACGGCGGTCCTTCGCCGACCGGCCTGCTCGGAAAGTTGGAAATCCGTTTCGACAACGACGAACCGATGGTCGTCGAGGTGGACGATTCGTGGAAGTCGGCGGTTACCGCGCCGGAAGACTGGTATCGAGCCGGTTTCGACGATTCGCAATGGTCGGCGGCCGTGCCACTGTGCCAATACGGCGAAGGTCCCTGGGCGAAAATGCAGCCGCCGGGCACCAGCAGTTTCGACGGCTGTCCGCTGTTCCGCAAGCCGTTCAACATCGCCGGCAAGGTGCGCCGGGCGACGATCTACGGCAGCGCGCTGGGCATCTACCGCCTGTACGTGAATGGAAAGCCGGTCGGCAATGATTTCTTTACGCCCGACTGGACCGACTACAACAAGCGGGTTTATTACAACACGTATGACGTGACCGATTTGGTTCGGTCGAACGGGCCGAACGCCGTCGGCGGCGTTTTGGGCGCGGGATGGTACGCCGGCGGCATTGGCTGGTTCCGGGGGCGCGGGCATTATGGCGACAGCCCTCGCCTGTTCGCGCAGCTTGAAGTCGAACTCGACGACGGCACGGTGCAAACGGTCGCCACCGATGGAACTTGGACGTCGGCCTGGGGTCCCTACATCGAGGGCGAGTTCCTGGCCGGCGAGACTTACGATTCGACGAAAGAGATTCCCAACTGGGCGTCGCCCGGCGATGCTCCGGCCGATTGGAAACCGGTTGCCGTGACCGATTCGATTGCCCCGGTGAAGATTCAGGCGTTCCCGGGCGTCAATGTTCGCGAGATTAGCGTCGTGAAGCCGCAGAAGATCACCGAGCCGACGCCTGGGAGTTTCGTGTTCGACCTCGGACAGAACTTTGCCGGCATCGCGCGACTGAAGGTTCGTGGTCCGGCGGGCACGAAGGTCATCATGCGGTTTGCCGAAGTGTTGAATCCCGACGGCACGATCTACGTGACGAACCTGCGTTCGGCCCGCGCCATCGACACGTATGTTTTGAAGGGCGACGGTGAGGAGACCTGGCAGCCCCGGTTCACGTTCCACGGATTCCGCTATGTCGAAGTGACCGGGTATCCCGGCAAGCCCGGCGAAGACGCCATCACGGGCATTGCGTTGAACTCCGACATTCCGATGACCGGCCAGTTCGAGTGTTCGAGCCCGATGGTCAATCGGCTTTATCAGAACATTTTGTGGACGCAACGGGCGAACTATATCTCGGTGCCGACGGACTGCCCTCAGCGCGACGAGCGATTGGGTTGGACCGGCGATGCCGAGACGTTCGTCCGCGCGGCGACGTACAATGCCGACGTGGCCGCGTTCTTTACGAAGTGGCTGGTCGATTTGGAGGACGCGCAAAAGCCCGACGGGGAGTTTCCCGACGTGGCGCCGCGCGTGGTTGCTCTCGGCGGCGGAACGGCCGCTTGGGGTGACGCCGGGACGATCTGCCCTTGGACGATCTACGAGGTCTACAACGATCGCCGGCTGTTGGCGAAACACTATGACGGGATGGTCCGTTGGGTGGAGTATTGTCGGCGCAACAGCAACAACCTGATCCGCCCGGCCGCGGGCTACGGCGACTGGCTGTCGATC
>JAEWUR010000741.1 GCA_023397045.1 Planctomycetota bacterium | reverse complement strand
AGGAAGGGGCGTTGGCTGCCAATACGACGGACGTCGTGCCGGCAAGAAATCTTCGTCGTGAAACTTGGTGGTGAGACATCCGAGACGGTCTCCGGCGGTAGGGGATGAGATTGCGAAAGGGCTGTTTCTTGACGGCGGACGACTGTGTCCTATACAATAACAGGATAGTCGAACGGGCCCGAAAATCCATATCGGTTACGGTACACATTGTGTCCGATTCTGCACTTCGCCTTCAAAACCGCGGAGCCTATGCAAGCCCCTTTTCCGGGGTCGGGGTCGAGTTCTTCCCGCTCGGCGTTCCGGTCGACCATTCCGGCCTGGTGCTCTATGAAACCGGCTATCTGCCGCGCAACGATTGGTGGATCTTCCCAAACGTCCTCAGCCCGTTCTGGCGGCTCTATTACAACGGCCGAAAAGGACATCGGGTCCTGTTCGACGGGCGCGAAATCGAACTGACGCCGCAGCACATGATGCTGATTCCCGACGGCCAGCTTTTCCACTGCCGAGGCACAACGCCCGTGCCCACGCTCTGGTTCGCTTTCAACGTGGCACGTCGGCTGACGCCCCAACAACCGGTCCCGATCCTTCTGCCGCCGACGCGCACCGAACGGACGTTGCTGCACGACATCGTCAGACTCCTTCAGGCTGAATCGCCATCGGAAGACCGCGACAAGATTTTCCACGCCAGCATGGCCTTGTTGCATGTCGTCCTCGGCCGATCCGAGATCGGTTGGCAGGGCCAAACGCCGGCCGTCGTGGTCGAAACCGCGCGGTACATCGAAGAACACTTCGCCGCACCGTTGTCGATCCCGCGACTCGCTCGCCGGGCCGGCCGTTCCGTCGAGGCCTTGGCTCGGTCGTTCAAGAAATACCGGGGCGAGACCATCGGACGGTTCATCACGAAGGTCCGAGTACGCGAAGCCGCCCATCTGCTGCTCCACACCGATCTCCGAATCGACGACGTCGCCGAACGGACCGGATTCCCAAACCGCGCCTACCTGAGCCGTGTCTTCAAGCAGATCACGGGCGAGTCGCCGGCCGAGTTTCGACGCCGTTCCAAAACCCACCCCCCCCCACATGGGGTACATGGTGAGGGTCTGATCTATTGCATGTTCGCAGCCCGAGCTCATCAAAGGCGTTGTTTCTGGCCGATAGCCGATGGCTAACAGCCAACGGGGAGGCCGAGTCGACAGTAGTCTAGTGCTTTGTCAGCCGTGCCGTGATGGGTGCCATGCCCACGCTTGTCGTGGGCATGTGGCGAGTTTTCGGCGAACGGGAGGCTCCATCCGTGCCCCCATGAATACGTGGTTTTCCACTTGCGTCCATCCTGCTGAATTGCTACCCTACGCCCCTGTCAAAAATGGGATCGCGGCGCTGGATCCGCTGGAAAGCTCTTCCTGGGATCGTCGTGATGTTGTGATCGTCTCCTCAGCAAAAGAAATGGGATGGAACAGACCGCTCTTTCATCGCAATGCGGATCTGACGACTTGGAGCGGCGCTCGACCGCCCAACTTGCGTACACGCTGCTGCATCTTCTGTTGGCGATCCGATATCACAAAAAGGTGGTCGCGGCCATCCTGGTCGCGGCGTCGCTGTTGGGCGGACTCTACTACCTGACCGCAACGCGCCGCTACGCCGCCCAGGCCACGTTGTTGGTTGCTCTGCCGGGCCGCGATCACCTCAATACGTCGATGACGGGCGAAGGTGCGTTGCAGCAGGACTCGATGCCGACGTTCGAAAACATGATTCGAAGCACCAAAGTGCTTAACGGTGCGGCAAAGTACCTAACGCCTGCCGACCTGGAGAGCCTCGGCGGCGCGCCGGCCGATTCCGTCAAGGCTTGCACGCCGGGCCTTGCGGATAACCTAACGGTCAAGGCCGTTCGAAGAACCAGCATCTTGGAAATCGGCTTCCGCTCGAAGGATCCCCAAGTCGCCGTAAACGTCGTGCGCGCGGTGGTCCAATCGTACCTCGATTTCATGGATGAAATTCACAAAGGTACGACCGGCGAACTTAGCCGGATGTTGAAAAAAGAACGCGAAAAGGTGGCCGTTGATCTCGATGGCAAACAGAAGGAGTTGTTTGAGTGCCGGCGTCGCTGCGCCGATATGGGTTTTCGCTCCGACGGCAAAACGCTCCATCCGATGGTGCAACGCGCCGTGTTTTTCAATGACGCGCTGATCGCCGCCCAGAAGGAGCGGGTCGAGCAGGAAGCGTCGCTCGCAAGCCTCAAATCGGCAATTCAGAACGGCCAGGATCTGGGCCAGTATCTGATGTCGGTGGGCGATGCCGTCGGCCGAGAGATGATGTTGAGCAACTTTGGCCTGAGCGGCGGCGACAAGACGACCCAGGTTGGACTCGAACAAAGCCTGATTGCCGCGAGGGCCGATTTGCGAACCGCCCTGGAAAACCTCGGCCCGACGCACCCCGAGGTCGTCATGCTGACCGAAAGGATTCGACGCACCGAGCATTCCATCAACTCGTCCCAATCGCGCTTTGGCCAGCGAATGGCGGGCTCGCAGAGAGACGAACTCGCGGCTTGGCTCGTCCAAATGATCCAGCAGAAGGTGGACGAGGCAAGGAAGAAAGAGGACGTCCTGAAAGCCCGATTCGAGGAGACTCGCGCCGAGGCGATCAATCTCCGAGGTCATCTGGCCGAAATCGAAATGCTCGATCGCGACGTCAAACGCCTGGGCGAGATGAACGACGTCTTGCTGAACCAAATCGCCTCGTTGGACCTGAAACAGGATGGTTCGGATGTGCGAGTAACCGTCATCGAAGAGCCGAAAGTGGACAAAAAGCCCGTATCGCCAAAGCTCTCGCATACGATCATGTTGGTTGTGTTCGGCGGGTTCGGAGCGTCGCTCGGATTGGTGATGTTGCTCGACGTGCTCGACGACCGATTCCGGTCGGTGGATGAGATGCAAAGCCGCCTGGGTTTGCCGTTGCTGACCATGATTCACCAAATTCTAACGTCGGCACAGACCGGGCCCGAAGCC
>JAEWUR010000729.1 GCA_023397045.1 Planctomycetota bacterium | reverse complement strand
GGCCAGTGGTCGCAGCACATTTCCCGCGTGCCAATGCCGTCGCTTCGGTGGCGGTCGGAACGGCCATTGATGCTCCTGTTGGCCAGTTGCGGTTTTCTGGCGGCGGCCATGCTGGCCCCGGATCGCTATTTGCCCTACGGCGGCAATTCCGTCCTGGAAATCAGCGATCAGGTCGAGGAACTCGGCGACAAGGTCCAGGTGCTGACGCGCGAACAGATCCTGCCGCCCGACAAGGCCGAAGTCATCGAGAAGGATTTGAGCCGCATACGGCAGGAAGCCTCGGGCAACGATCCGGCAAAAAGCATGGAGGCCCTCGACCACCTGGCCCAATCGTTCAGCAAAGCGGCCGCCGACGCGGCCCAGTCGGCCATCAAGCAGACCGAGACCGCCAGCCGAGCGCAAGAGTTGGCCGCGGCCCTCGGCGAGGCTCAAGGTCGTATGGACTCGAAGCAGTTTGGCGAAGCGATGAAAGAACTCGCCCGCATGGCCCAAGAGGCTGCCGCCGAAAACCAATTGCTTTCGCAGAACCTTTCCGACGCGTTACAGGAGGCATTGCAGCAAGGGTCGTTGACGCAGGACCAACTCCGAGAACTCGGCAACGCGCTGAAGGCTTGCAAGGCATCGGAGCGTGCGAAATTGGCGAAACTGGTTGACGCGCGATTCGTCGATCCAAGCACGTTGAAACTGTGCGACGAGGCCAGTCAATCGGACGAAGCGGCCTTGGCGGCCGCGCTCTGCGATTGCGACGACGGCGACGAGCTTGCCGAATGCCTGGCCTCGGGCGGAATACCCGGCCGGGGCGGAATCTCGCGCGGTCGCGGCGATGCGGCCATGACCTGGCAGAAAGAGGTCGAGCAAGAAGACGCCGCATTCCAAGAAAAAACGCTGCCGCCGGCCGCCGTGGCGTCGCTGAAGAACAGCCGGTTGGCTGGTATCAGCGCGGGCGATCCCACGTCGTCTTCGCCGGGCGGCGGTTCGACCGGCGGCGCCCTCGATGCGGCCAAAGCGGGCGGCGGCGAGGCCCAGACCCAGATCATTCTCCCCGAACACGAAAAAACGGTTCAACGATACTTTCGCCGAGAGAAACCATGACAAATCCGACCTCTTCACCAGCATTGTTGCAGCCGGACGAACTCGCGCCCGTCGTCGAATTGGCCCATCGCGTGTTGGCTCAAATGGATCGAGTCCTGCTTGGCCGAAATCAACTGCATCGCATGGTGCTGGCCGGAATTCTTAGCCGGGGCCATATCCTGCTCGAAGGTCTGCCCGGCGTCGGGAAGACGGCCTTGATCAAGGCCTTGGGACAGATCCTCGGCCTGCAATTCCGACGCGTGCAATTCACGCCCGACCTGATGCCGAGCGATATTCTGGGAACGCACATCCTGCGCGAGACGTCGGGCGGTGGACGCGAGATGACGTTTCAAGAGGGGCCCGTGTTCGCCAACATCCTGCTGGCCGACGAAATTAACCGAGCAAGCCCGAAGACGCAATCCGCGTTGCTCGAAGCCATGCAGGAGCGATCCGTAACATTGTTGGGCAACACCCGAATGTTGCCCGATCCGTTTTTCGTCCTGGCCAGTCAGAATCCGATCGAACTCGAAGGCACGTACCCCTTGCCCGAGGCCCAACTGGATCGTTTCCTCTTCAAGCTGGCGGTGGGCGACGTGTCGGTCGAGGTTCTGGACGAGGTCATTTCGACGCGCCGTCGCGGCGAGCCGCCCATGCCGGAAAGCCCGCTGTCAGCGGACGACCTGTCGCGGCTTTTTGGTGCGATGGAGCGGATGTATTTGCCGCGCGCGGTGTCTCGCTATATCTCGCGGCTCGTTGCGGCCAGTCATCCGGGCAGTTCGGAAGCGACGGCCGCCGTGTCGAACTATGTGACCTACGGCGCCAGCCCGCGTGCGGCGATTGCGATGGCCGAGGCATCGCGGGCCTATGCGTTGCTCGCAGGTCGTCCGAGCGTCGGCTTCGAGGATGTCCGGGCGGTCGCCGCGGCCGTGATGAACCATCGTTTGATTCTGAACTACAAGGCCCGGTTCGACCAGATTGGCGAACTGGCCGTCGTCGGCAGTCTATTGGATTCGCTCGACGAGGCCGGCGCGAACCTTCCCCCGGACATACTGATTGGAAAAAGCGAAAAGAAGGAGCCCGTATGAATAGGATCGCAATGCGGCTTTGCGCGGCATGGGCTTTTTCGGCCGCCATGCTTTTTTCGACCGGACTGTTGGCCGGCGAAAAGGTCGGAATGATCGACGTCAGCGTCGAGCCGTTGCCGAGCAAGGATACCGCGTACGGCTCGTCATTTGGCGTCTGCCACGGTTATATCGAGATGCGGGTGCGGCTGAAAAACCTCTCGAACGACGACCAAGTTGTGCAACTTTCTTACCCTCCGACGCAAGATCAATGGGTCAGCGAGGGCGTTGTGGTGACGCGAACCGTTCCCGTCGCAGGAGGGCAAGAGGCCGTCGTGTCGCTTTTCCAACCCCAAGGAGCCTCGCCTTACGAGATGTTGGAAATCAGCGTCAAGGGCACGGAACACAAACGCATCATCTCCGTGTCGAGTTTGCGGGACTATCGCTACGACAACAACTATCCGGCCGCAGTGCTCGTAAGCCGAGCGGTGCCGCAAGAATTCCGCGACCAGGTGCATCCGACGTCGCCGCCGCCGACCGGCGGGATGGGAACGGCCACCGTGGCGCTGCTCCGCAGCGAGCAACCGGTCGAACAATGGAGCACGAATTGGTTGGGCTATACCTGCTACGATGCAATCTTGTTGACCGAGCAGGAAGCCAATGCGATGCCGCCGCAGGTGCAGTTGGCCTTGCGGCGATACCTGGAATGCGGCGGCTCGCTGGTGATTCACGGCCGAGAAGTGCCGGCCGCCTTCTCGAAGGGAGCCGCCGACGATGGAAATGGCGGCTATCTCGTCGGCTTCGGCCATGCCGCCGCAAGCCACGACGACGGTCAGCCGGGTTGGGACGCCATCCAGAAGAGATGGGCCGAAAGACCTCCCTACACGTATCGACCCGAGCAGAAGCCGAGCGAACTTCACGACCTCCTGCTGACCGAAACGACGGTTCCGGTCCGGGGGCTGTTCGTCTTGGTGTTGCTGTTTGGCATCGGCATCGGGCCGGCCAATCTCTGGCTGCTGTCACGCTACCGCCGGCGAATCTGGCTGTGGTGGAACGTGCCGGCCATCTCGCTGCTGACCTGCTTGCTCGTCTTCGCCTACTCTCTGGCGTCGGAAGGCGTCACCGGCCGGGGCAAAACCGCGAGCCTGACGCTGTTGGACGAGCGATGTCACCGTGCGGCCACGATCGGATACGTCTCGTACTATTGCCCCTTGACGCCGTCGTCCGGGCCGCAGTTCAGCGTCGAGACCGAGGTGACGCTACTCGAGAACAACATCGATCCGTGGCGACGACATTCGCCCTACGGGACATCGACCGGTTTGCGGGTCGTCGACTGGACCGCCCATCAACATCTGGCCTCGGGTTGGGTCAACGCGCGAGTGCCGACCTATTTCCAGATCCGTAAAAACGAAGATCGGCGAGAGCGGCTTCTGGTCAAAAAGAAGGATGACGAGTCGATGACGATCGTCAATGCTCTTGGAGCCGACATCGACCGGCTTTTTTGGGCTGACGAGTCCGGCCATGTTTTCGAGGGGCGGTCGATTCCGGCCGGCGCCGAAGCGACGTTGAAGGCAACCGCCGGCGCAACCCTCGCGTCGGAAGGGGCTCCTCGGCGATTGCGCGACCTGTTCGAACGCGGCGGCTCCGATTGGCTGATCGAGATCAGTGGTTGCGTCAATAACCCGGTTCCAGGCTCGGCGATCCCCGGCGTGTCGTTGTCACCGGGCTACTACGTCGCCTTTTTGGACCAATCGCCCTTCGTCGAGTCGCCTTTGGATGGCGTCGAGTCGGACCACACCGCCGCAATCGTCTACGGCATCAGCAAGGAGCCCAACGATGGACGTTAGGATCGTCAACCTGAAGCGGCACTTCACCAAGACCAAGGCCGTCGACGGAATCTCCTTCACCTTTTCGTCGGGCAACATTTTCGGTTTCGTCGGTCCAAACGGCGCCGGCAAGACGACCACGATGCGAATCCTGGCCACGCTGGACGATCCGACCGAGGGAAACGCCTATATCAACGGAGTTTCGTTGGTGGACGATCCGGAGAAGGCCCGGCGATTCGTCGGATTCATGCCCGACACGTTGCCGGCCCATCGCGACATTACGGTCCACGAATATCTCGACTTTTTCGCACGCGCCTACGACCTGCGAGGCGTCAAACGCCGGGCCGTCGTCGATTCCGTCGAGCAATTCACGAATTTGACGGGCATCCGCGACAAATTCCTCCGCGCACTTAGCAAGGGAATGAAACAACGGGTTAGTCTGGCCCGGGCGATCGTTCATGATCCGCCCGTGCTGATCTTGGACGAGCCGGCAGCGGGCCTGGATCCTCGCGCTCGGGTTGAATTGCGCGAGTTGCTTCGGGTGTTGGCCGACCGCGGCACGGCCATCCTCATCAGTTCGCACATCTTGACCGAGTTGGCCGAGGTCTGCAACGGCGCTGTGATTATCGAACAGGGGCGCATCCTCCGCGCCGGGGCGATGAGCGAAATCGTTAAGGCGGAGTCGCCCTACCGGATCATCGTCATCCGAGCGGCCGACGGCGCCGACGCAATGCACAAGGAATTGTTGCAGATGCCGTCGGTTCAGGAAGCCCGGGTGATGGGCCAGGAGGTCGAAATACGCGTCGACGGCGGCGACGAAGTACACAGTTCGAT
>JAEWUR010000621.1 GCA_023397045.1 Planctomycetota bacterium | reverse complement strand
CCATGCAACTTGGCAACGGCGTTGCCACGGATCGACCGTCGAAACGATCGCAACGCCCGACGTCCATGATGCCTTTTCGCAACAGACATGTTGACAAACGGACGAGCGATAGCGTTCGCATTTGTCGTCACAGGGTGGAAAATGCTGGATAACCGCTAACTGCCGGCTCGTAACCTCGTCTTGAGGGGGCTGGCACGATCTTTGCTCCCAGAACAACGCTGACATCAACCACGAATTGAACGAATCGTAACCATGCCAGAGTCGACCACCGAAAAGCCAGGCTTCAAAGAAGAATTCAAGCAGTTGCTTCCCGGCCCGTCCGCGCAGATTGCGTGGCTCGTATTGGCCGTTGTCTTCGTGCTGTTCTACTGGTCCAGCATCCATCTCCTCGTGACCTCGTGGATGCACTCCGAAGATTACCAACACGGCTTCGTCGTGCCGATCTTCGCGGTCTGGCTGCTGTGGATGCGGCGGAACATGATTCCTGAGTTCGGCGGCTCCGGGGTGTGGTGGGCAATACCGTTTTTCCTCGTTTGGGCGATGATGCGGTGGGTCGCCGCCTATTTCAACTACGGCAGTCTGCCCGAACTGTCGATGCTGCCATTCTTCGCCGGCGTCGCGCTGTTCGTCGGTGGCTGGCAGGGATTGAATTGGGCGTGGCCCTCCATCGTGTTCCTCTTCTTCATGATCCCTCTTCCAGGCGCGATTCAAGGCATGGCCAGCGAGCAATTGCAGGCCATCGCGACGCGCCTGAGCACCTATACGATCCAGACGCTCGGCATGGCGGCCGTCGCCGAAGGCAACGTCATCCAGTTGGCCGAGCGACCGTTGGAAGTCGCCCGGGCGTGCAGTGGGCTGCGAATGATGATGTTGTTCTTCGCGCTGTGCATTGGCGCCGCGTTCGTCGTGAAACGCCCCCTCTGGGAACGGCTGGTCATGATCGCCAGCGCCGCCCCGATCGCGGTGGCCTCGAACGTCGTGCGAATCGTCCTCACCGCCGTCGTCTACAAGTTCGCCGCGTTCTGGCCGAACATGATCGATCTCGATACGGCGGGCGAACTGATCCACGAGTGGGCAGGCTACCTCATGATGCCCGTCGGATTGTTGCTGCTGTTGCTCGAAATGACCTTGTTGTCGAAACTCTTGATTGAACCACCGAAAAAGGCGATTGTCATGACTCGCTCGCTGCCGAATCAGAATGCGACCGACCGAGTCTTCCAACGCAGACGCAGATAGACGTTCGTGACTTTTAAGGATGAGCCGGCCAAACGCCGGTTGACCTAACTCCATAAAGAAACCCAGGATCACCAGATCGATGGCAAACGACCAAACCTTCATGGGCGACGAGCAGAACGGCTCGACCTCGATGACTTTGCTTCCGGCAAACGCTTTGGAGCAGCGCTCGATGGACTGGGGCGGTCCCGCGGTGGCCCAACCCTCCAAGACAGGAAACACGGAGTTCACCGTCTATCTCAACGCATTGCGGCGCAACTGGCTCGCCGCCGCGGGGCTGGGTATTCTCTGCGCCGCGATCGCCGGTCCCGCCGTCTGGTTCGGAGTCGGAATCCAATACAAAGCCAGCACGTTCCTGCGCATCGCGATGCAGGACAAGGCTATCTTGAACGCGACAACCATTGATAGCGTCGACCGCGATTTCTTCGAAATCTACAAGAACACCCAACAGCAGTTGGTCTCCGGCCGTTTCGTCTTGCTGGCTGCCTTACGCAGGCCGGAAGTAGCGAAGCTTCCCATCATCCAAGAGGTGTCCCGCCGCGAAGATCCTGTCGAGTGGCTTCAGGAATACTTGTCGGTCTCCTTTCCCGGCCGCGCCGAAATCATGGAGATCAGCGTAACCCGGTACGACAAAGAAGAAGCAGCTATTTTGGCTCGGGCCGTCGTCGACGCCTACCTGACCGAAGTCGTCAACGCCGAACGCGACCAGAAGCAACAGCACTTCAACGAGTTGGATCGGGCATGCAGCGAAAAAGAGACCGAGGTCCGCAGTAAACGCGAGGACCTCAAGAAAATGGCCGAAACATTCGGCACCTCGGACTCCGACACCATCAATGTCCAGCAACGAATTGAATTGGAATTGCTGAGCATCTATCGCCAGGACGCGGCCAGAAGCCAATACGAAGTTCGCAAACTGCAGAGTGAGTTGGCGTCGCAAAAGGCCGTGCTACGAAGCATGGAAAACATGACGGTCAACGACGCGGAAGTCGAGATGATGGTCATGAACGACCCGATTGC
The DNA here is from genome assembly GCA_023397045.1 of Planctomycetota bacterium. Lineage (GTDB taxonomy): Bacteria > Planctomycetota > Planctomycetia > Pirellulales > Thermoguttaceae > JAEWUR01. Next base: position 3,008 of record JAEWUR010000621.1, on the reverse strand, counting down.
AAAACAATTGTTCATGGAGTTGGGCTGGCGCAAGATGCAGCAAATCTACACGGCCGGAGCGGTGGTGGCCGAGGCAAAGTCCATGTACGCCGACCGTTATCAGCAAGACCTGCAAATCATGCAACAGCAATACGACGATCGCCGCGCGGAGATCGCCGAATTGGTCAAACAAAAACGGATATCGGAAGTCCAGGTCGAGATCGAAAAGGCCGACGCGTTCATCGCCGTCATGTCGGAGCAGGAGGCCAGCGCCCAGAAGCTCGTCCAAGAACAACAAGCCAAGGCCGAAAAACTCGGCATCTCATCGGTCGATGTCGAGATGATGCGAGCCGACATCAAAAACCTCGACATGGTGCTGGCCGAGATCTCCGGCGAGCGCGAGAAACTCCGCGTCGAGCTTCGTTCCGCTCCCCGAATCACCGCTCCCTACGGCAAAGCCGACGAACCCACCGAACCGTCGAATGAAATTCCTCTGATTGTCATGACCGTCTTGGCGATGTGCGCAAGCGCTTGCATTCCGGCAGTCGGCCTCACACTAGTCGACATCCAGAAGAAACGCATCAACAACAGCGCCGACGTATCAAGGGGACTGAGCCTGCCGGTCATCGGGTCGATCCCGTTGATTCCGCCCCGCGTGATTCGCCGCCTGGGATCGCCTTCGAAACGGAACCAGACATGGCACATGCGATTGACGGAATCCGTCGACGGCATCGCCGCCCGAATCCTCCGAAAGGCCGATACCGAACAGACCCGTGTCATCATGGTGTCCAGTGCCATCGGCGGCGAAGGCAAAACCACCTTGGCAAGCCAACTGGCCATGAGCCTCGCCCGAGCCGGACGCCAAACCGTCCTGGTCGACTTCGACCTTCGCAGGCCGTCGTTCGACGAAGTCTTCGGGGTAACGCTGGAACCCGGCGTCTGCGAGGCGCTGCGGCGCGAGAACCCCGTCTCCGCACTGATCCATCAGGGCGTTGCCGATAATCTCGCCCTGGTGACGGCCGGCCGCTGGGACCGCACGGCGTTGGCTTCGTTGTCCAACGGCGCGGCAGCCTCCATGTTCAAGCAACTCCGGGAAGAATTCGAGTTTGTCATCCTCGACACAAGCCCCGTCTTGCCGGTGCCCGACTCGCGATTCGTCAGCCAACACGTCGACGCCGTCGTCCTCTCCGTATTCCGCGACGTCAGCGAAGCGCCCAAGGTCGAAGCCGCCTGCGAGATTCTCTCGGCCTTCGGCGTCAATTCGATCGAGGCGGTCGTTACCGGACCGAACGATCGGGTCTACGGAAGACACATGGGCTACGAGTCCACGATTACCGCTTGACGCCCATCCCGCTAATCCATTGAGACCAATACTATGAAGAACGTTTCCACTCGACTTTTCATCATCGTTGGGTTGGTCCTCGTCGCCTACGGCATCGGCTATTTCGTCCAAGCCGCAACCGAACCGCCGAATGTCGAATTCCCCAAGTGGTCCATCACCGATCTCCCCACGGAATTGGGAAGTTGGCACGGCGAAGACACCGAGATGGACACGGAAATCGCCATCGCCACGGGCGCTGCCTCGATCGTCAATCGAATCTATCGCGACGACAAGGGCAGGGCCGTGTCGCTCCACTTTGCCATGTTCAAAGACCCCGCCGAGGGCGTCTACCACAGCCCGCTGAACTGCTATCGATCGAGTGGGTGGACGAAACTTAGACAATCGCAAGAAGACGTCAAGGTGTCCGAAGATTTGAGCATACCGATCAGCGTCGTGACTTGGCAAAAAGAACACGACAAGGTCGCGGTCGCCTACTGGTACCAGTTGGGACAGCACGTCTTGTACAGCCGACTCGATCTGGGTGGGTCGATTCGATGGAAAATGCGAGGCCAGCCCACTTGGCCGGTACTGGTCAAAGTCATGCTCCAGGTCCCTGTCAACGATTCGGACGACGCGCGAGCAGCGATCCTCGATTTCGGCGAAACGCTCTCAAAGTGGCTCAACTCGCCGGAACACCGACAATATCTAGACCGCTGGGGCGGAGTTTGACGAATTGAGCATTTGAAATTACAATGAAGGCTGAATTGGATTGGTGACGCCGTTCCGGCCAACGCAGGATGACCCTGCCGATAACCGGGTTTTTTGGCCGTGCGGACGTCTCGACGCCGGTTTGCCAAGGGATGGGGCGGTAAGCGACGTTTTCCCGATGTCTTCTCTTCTCGGAACAGGGCTCTGCCAAGGGTGAAACGGCAAATGAAGCATATCAGAATCGAGGCCGGCGCCGAAGCCGCACACGTTGCCAATCCGTCCAAAATCGCGGAGACCATCGGAGCCGCCGGGCATATCGATCCTCCCTTCGCCGGCGCCGACGACAACAATCGGTTCGATCGCCTTTCGCGACAACTGAAGTCTCCGCGTTCGTGGCTTCTCGCCGGCACGCACGCCGCTATCTTCCTCGGCGCCTACTGGCTGGCCTTCCTGCTGCGGTTCGATTTCGACGTGCCCGCCAACAACGCGACGATCTTCTTTGCTTCGGTCGCCTGGGTCGTCGGATTGAAACTGGTCATCTTCTTCATGCTTTCGCAATTCCACGGCTGGTGGCGCTACGTCACGTTCGCCGATTTGGCCGCGCTGCTGCGAGCAACGTTCATCGCTCTCGTCGCCCTGGCCACTGCCAACTTCTTCCTCCGATTAGGCATTCCGCGCGGCGTGCTGATCCTCGATTTCATCACGACCATCGGCATTCTCGGATCGATCCGGGCAAGCTGGCGCATGTCCCGCGAAGTCTTGCAGCCCATCTTGGGCGAAAAAGATTGCCGCTGGGCACTTTTGGTCGGAACCGATCTGTCCAACGGAATCCTCGCGCACCAGATCCAGTCGTATTACCACTTGCCCTACCGCGTTCGCGGATTGTTGGCCACCGAAGAGGTGGCCAAAGGATCCCGCCTCGGCCAGATCCCCATCCTCGGGCGACTCGAATACGTCCGGGAGATCGCCGAGGTCTACCGCGCAACCGACGTCTTGGTGG
>JAEWUR010000392.1 GCA_023397045.1 Planctomycetota bacterium | reverse complement strand
TGAAGCAGCAGGATGGTGCCTTCGGAAATGCCGCATTCGTTGATGACGGGTATGGCGTGCGTGTCGACGGCCACGGGTTGTTGACCACGGCCGAGGATCGTCAATCGCCGCAGCGATTGCACGCCGCACCGGATGGTGGATTGCACGGGGCAATCCGATTCGCCGATTGGTTGGCCTTTTTCGTCGGATAGGCCGAGCAATTCGGGGTGCCACATTTCGCCGCACACGCTGACGCCGGCGATTCCGGTGAGTCGTTCGGTGCCGCGATTCCAGAGGACGACGCGGCCGGCCACGTCGATGAACACCACGGCGTCGTACATGCTTTCGAGCAGCCGCTCCTGAAACATGGCGTCGGGCGACCGCTCCCGTTTTGGCAAGGGTGAGGCATTGAGGCCCCAATAGGAGTTCGACAGACTTGGCTCGAGCGAGTGCAGCCAACGATGGGCGACCTCCCAGCGGGCGGCGGTCTGATCTTCGTGCTGGAACTCGACGAATGATTGGACCAGTTGGGGATCGAACTGTGTGTTCGAGCACTCGAACAACTCGGCCATCGCCCGTTCGCGCGAGCGCGCGGGCCGATAGACGTGGTCGGTGGTCATGGCGTCGAAGGCCTCGACGATGGCGATCATGCGGCTTCCGAGCGGAATTTTTCTTTCGGTGACGTTTGCCTCGCCCCTGCTGCCATCGAACCAGGTTCCGATGTTTTCGACGATATCGAGCACTTGTCGCGACATGCAACTGCGCCGCAAAATATCGAGGCTCATCCTACGCGATCGCTGCATCAACTCGGATTCGTCCGGGCTGAGCGACTCGGGTTTGAGCAGGATGCGGTCGGGCGTGCCGATCACGCCGACGTCGTGCAGAAGGGCTGCGACTTCGATCGCCTCGCGGTCGGTCTCGGGCAATTCCAATTTCATCGCCCAGGCGGAACTGCTCAGGGCAACGCGCAACGAATGTCCAGCGGCGGCCGCGTTTTTGCATTGGAGCGCGGTGAAAAGGCTTGCGGCGACGCCGAGCCGGATTTGGACGAGTTGGTCGTCGACGGCATCGGCAAACACGGGCGGCAGCGTGTGGCTGGCGGCCGTGACCGCCTCCAATTCCCGGAGCAGGGTATGGAGTTCGGATGTCCACCGATCGGCGAGGTCTTGGACGGTCGGCGATAGGGCGACGGCCGAGACGCCGGTCGGCGTCGGCTGTATCAGCGGGTCGGGGACGGTACTCATAGGCGTAATGTGACGACAGGAAAACAGCGAGTCCGCCGTTCCCCGCACGGAGGTCGATCAGATGCTAATCACGTGGTGTATGTTCCGCTCAAGAAAGTCTAGGTCGCGTAGGGGTTTTAGGCAAAATGCGACAACCCTGTTTTGTATCGTTTTGGCGCTCCCAACGGTCGTCAGAAGCGGTACGACCGTCCGAATCGTCGGTTATTCGGCCGTGGCCGTCGAAAGGCGGCGGACTTTGCCGGCGATGAGCGTCCGGGAAGTTTTTCCGATTTTTCTGGATGGGCCGGATGTTCGCGTGGTTATGGAGTTTTCGGTGGAAACGAGCCGAAGCAGAGGTTGATACACCATTGAGTTCCAAAGCCATCACGTCCGGGCGAAAACCGATGTCGTTCCAATCTTCCAGTTCGTTTCGGCGGTCCGGACAGCGGGATGACCGGCGGCGGCGTCTGTTGGCCGACGAGTTGGTTCGGCCCGGCGATTGGAGCACCGGCCCGGCGGGATCGGCCGAAGCGCGATCGATGCAACGGTCGGAGCATTACGGAGACGCCGAGTTCCTTGAGCAACAACTCCGCCTGTTCGACCTGATTCCCCGGCGAATCGTAGGCCTTGCCGTCGTGTTGGCTGTTGGGGCTGTGATGCTTGTCGGACTGGTTGTCACCTATGGCTGGATGCTGAAGCACAGTGCCGGGCAGAACGCGATGCCAGCCGCGTTGGACTTGGGCGTGAAGGGCAGTCTGGGATGTTGGTTTTCCTCGATCTTGTTGTTGGCCTCGGCCGTCGCGGCGATTTTGATCTATGCGGTTCGGCGGCATCGGGTCGACGACTATCAAGGGCGATACCGGATTTGGCTATCGGCCGCGGCCTGTTGGTTTTTGGCGGCCACGGATCAAGCGGCCAGTTTGCGCGAAGGTTTCCGCGACGTGATGATCGCGTTGACGGGTACGCCGATCGTCGGCAACGGGGATTTTTGGTGGGTGATCTTTTACTTGCTCGTTCTTGGCGCCGTCGGGTCGCGGTTGCTGGTGGACATGCGATCGTGCCGATTAGCGCTGGTCGCGCTGGCCGGCGCCGCCGCCGCACACTGCCTGGCCGTCGCCGTGCGGTTGGGTTGGATGCTGCCGCCGATTGGCAATCAAGAGGTGATGTTCGTTGCAGGCGCGGAAATGGCTGGCAATCTAATGTTGCTGGCCACGATGCTCTTTTATGCTCGGCACGTGCTACTTGACGCCGAGGGATTGCTGCCTCGCAGCGACCGGGAACTTGACGAGGACGACGAGGAAGATCTCGAAGAAGTGGAAGCTCGCGAGTCGTCGTCGGGTGGTCGTTGGCGTTCGTTCGAGCCGCCGCATTCGACGCCGGCGCCGGTTTTCCAACGGACGGCCGCTCCACTGCCGGCCGCCTCGAACTCGGCGCCGCCGCTGAATCGGAAGCTGACCAAAGGCGAGCGCAAGGCCCTGAAGGATCGGCTGCTTCGCGAGCGGGAAGCCCGGGGGAGGAGCGGGTAGTGGGTAGTGGATAGTGGATAGTGAATAGTGGATGAGCACTGAAATGGCCTTGTTATGGATCCCCCCCACTTGTTTCCTGATCTGCCTTCTGGGACGATAGATGCCTTCTGCACAGCCCACTACCCATTATCCACTACCCACCTCGATGATCCGCACACGATTCGCACCGAGTCCGACCGGCTACCTTCATATTGGCGGCGTTCGCACGGCGTTGTTTAATTGGCTTTTCGCCCGGCGGAACGGCGGGAAGTTCATATTGCGAATCGACGACACCGATCAGCAGCGCAACGTTGAGGAAGCGCTTCAACCGATCCTCGATGGGCTGCGGTGGCTTGGGATCGATTGGGACGAAGGGCCGGAGGTCGATGGTCCGTTCGGGCCGTATTACCAATCGCAGCGAGCCGACCGCTATCGGGCGGCCGTCGAGCGGTTGTTGGACGCGGGCCATGCGTATTACGACTATGCCACGACCGAAGAGCTTCAGGCCGAACGCACCGCGGCCGAACAGGAGAAGCGGCCGTTTCGTTACAGCCGACGTTTCATGGCGGAGACGGCGGCCGACCGTGCTCGCTTGGAAGGCGAAGGACGGCAAGCCGTCGTGCGTTTGAAGATGCCGACCGAGGGGACGCTCGTCTTGGACGATCTGGTGCGCGGCCGGGTCGAGTTCGATTGGGCGCGCGAGCAAGACCATGTCATTCAACGGGCGGACGGTTCCTGTTTGTATCATTTGGCGAACGTGGTGGACGATCACGATTTCGAAATTTCGCACGTCATCCGCGCCGAAGAGCATCTTTCGAACACGCCGCGGCAGGTTTTTATCGTCGAAGCCCTGGGCTATCGGCGACCGACGTATGCCCACTTGCCTTTCGTGGCCGAGCCGGGCAGTCGGACGAAATTGAGCAAGCGGAAGTTGGACAAATACTTGAAGAATCGCGATTTCGCGCAACTTGTCGAGCATGGCCGAACAATCGCCGAGGCGATCGGTCATCCGGTCGAGGCCGACGCGTTCAATCCCGTGATTGTCGACTTCTATCAGACGGTCGGCTACCTGCCCGAGGCGATCATCAACTACATGGCGCTGCTGGGCTGGTCGTTGGACGACAAGAGCGAGCATTTTTCGCGTCAGGATTTGATTGACAATTTTTCGATCGACCGCGTGAACAAGGCACCGGCCAGTTTCGACCCGAAGAAGCTGTCGGCGTTCGAAGACTGGCACTTTCAGCAGCTTTCGGCGGATCAGAAAAAGGCCTTGACGACGCCGTTTCTGGAAAAGGCAGGCTTAACGGCCTCGCCGCCGACGGCTGAGCAGTCGGTGGTCATTGAAAGGGTGATTGCCGCGGCCGGCGACCGCATCAAGGTGGCCGGCGATATCTTGGCGTTTCGCGAGTTCTTCGCGGCGGACGATCAATTGAGCTACGATCAGCAGGCGTTTGAAAAACATCTGCGCCAGGCCGACGGTCGGGCGTTGTTGGCTGGATTTCGCGATCGGTTGGCAGCGGCCGAGTCGTTCGAGCCGTCGTCGTTGGAGGAGATGATGAAGACGTTTGTTGCCGACGAGCAGATCAAGATCGGCCAGATCATTCATCCCGTGCGCGTTGCGATCACCGGCAAGTCGGTCGGGCTGGGATTGTTCGACACGCTGGCGATTTTAGGGCAAGCGAGATGTTTGCGTCGCATCGAGTCGGCGTTGGGGCGGGCCTATTGATACACAGGCGAATCATCGGTTCGGGATCCGGTTATCATGGGTTTCTGTTGCGGAGGAGTAGGAGGTGGTGGGGCTACGACCGCGACATTAGAAAGTGGTGGGGCTCGCTTCGCTCGACCCACCCTACGACTACGACTGCGAGAATAGGGTGTGTGATTTCGGAAGTTACTACACGGGTCTGTTCACTGTCGTCGATTTCGACTTTCATCGCCATCTGAATTGGTTGCAGGTATGCCTCGACGCAATCTTCTGATTCTTGTCGCTGTGTCGGTCATTGCTTTGTTGTGTTATCAGCGGGTGCAGAAGACGCCCTACGGCCGCGTGTTGGCCGAGGCGATGACGACGATCGAGAATCGATATCTGGAGCCGGTCAAGGAATCGGAGTTGTTCGAGAAGGCCATGGACGGCATGGTTTCGGACCTCGACGAGAATTCGACGTACATTACGCCCGAGGAGGTGCGCGACTTCCATCAGCGGATCGACATGCAGTTCGAGGGCGTTGGGATGGAAGTCGCATTGGACCCGGAAACGCGGCAACTGAAGGTGCTCAGTCCGCTGCCCGGTTCACCGGCCTATCTGGCGGGCGTTTTGGCGGGCGATGCTATTTTGCGGATCGACGGCGACAGCACGCAGGGGATGTCGTTGCGCGATGCCGTGGGGTTGTTGCGAGGAAAGCCGGGCACGTCGGTTACGCTGACCGTTCTGCATGAAGGCCGAGAGAAGCCGGTCGAAATCACGATCGTCCGCGGCAAGATCCAGGTCGACAGCGTTCGCGGCGATACACGCAACGCGGACGGCACGTGGAACTTCTTCGTCGAAGGACACGACCGGATCGGCTACATCCGCATTGATAGTTTCACCGATGAGACCGCGGGCGAGATGCAGCGGGCGCTGGTCTGGCTCTCGCTGCACGACATGCGAGGGCTGGTGCTCGATCTGCGCGACGATCCGGGCGGCTATCTGGCGGCGGCCATTGACGTGTGCGATGAACTGCTGCCGTCGGGCGTCATCGTCACGGTGCGCGGCCGCGGCGGGCAGATCAACCGGACCTATTC
>JAEWUR010000380.1 GCA_023397045.1 Planctomycetota bacterium | reverse complement strand
CGATTGCTGCGAGCATTCCATCTTCTGCCTCGGCGTATTCCTCATTGTGCAGGGGCGTTGGGTCGATGAACCAGCCGTGTCCGGCCGCATCGGCGTCGAGGGTGATCGCGTCGGCCTGGGTTCTGCCCAGGTAGGACGACGGCAGGTCGGCGATGGCCAACCGAACGTTTTCGAACTTGGCCAGGAGTTCCGCGTCGAGTCCGGCGTTTCGCCATCGCTCGATGGCGGCGGTGACGATCGGTTCGAGGTCGGATTGGTTCAGCGGCGTGATATCGGCGGCGGGTTCGGCGGCCGTGTCGGTTTGCAGGAACATGCTGACGCCGCTGCCCTGCCAGTTTCCGGCCAATGGCGACCAACCACACCCTTGCGGCCCATACTGGAACCATGCGTCGGCATAGCCGAGGCTGTTGCTGTATCGGAGGAAGAAGGTTGACGTCGTCGGATTGTAAAGTCCGATGGTATCGACGCCGTAGGAGAGCCACTTGCCGGTGATCGGCAGCCATCCGGCCCCGGCAGGTCCATAGTAGAAGGTATTGTCGGCCGTGCCCGGGGTGTTGGTATTGCGGAGGTAGAACCTCGACTGGCCGGGCGAATAGAGACCGATCGTATCGGCCAGATTTGCGTTCCAATCGCCCGCGACGGGCAACCAGTCGGAATTGGCGGGTCCGTAGGCGAACGTGAGATCGGCCGGGCCGGGATAGTTGCTGTTCTTCAGATAGAAAGTGGCGGTGTCCTGCGCATAGAGGCCGATGGTGTCGATGCCATTGCCATCCCAATCGCCAATGACGGGCAGCCATCCGGACTTGGCCGGGCCGTATTGGAAGGTGAGATTCGCGCTGCCGGTGTCGTTGGTGTATCGGAGATAGAAGACGGACGCCCTGGGATCGTAGAGTCCGACGGTATCGATGCCGTCGCCGTCCCAGTCGCCGGCGAGTGGAATCCAATCGTCGTAGCCGGGTCCATAGGTGAACGTATTGTCGGCCGCTCCCGCCTCGTTCGAGTTTTTCAGGTAGAAGACGGAGGTCGACCGATTGCACAGACCGATCGTGGTGAAGGTGATGATCGGCGCCGAGGCTGCCGGCGGCAGGGCGACCGTTGCGACTTCGCTTTGCGATGAGCCGGGCGGCGGGAGTCCTGCGTCGGCGCTGCCCGAGGCGCTGAGCAGCGATCGATCTTCGAGCGGTTCCAGTCGGAGGCGTCGTTGTCGAGTCGGGCTTTTTTGCGGTTGGGGACGGTACTGTTTTCGACCGAAGAACGGTTTGGTCGATGCGTTCATGGGCCTGCCTCCACCGATCTGGGAGAAAATGAGGGGGGCATTTTAGGGACTTGTCATTGATCTGCCAATAGAACTTCCCACCCTTGGGAAGGAGTTTTTCCGAGTTTTTTGGGCATTGATGCTGGGGGTCGTGTCGGTTCGATCGACACGGCTGTCGGAAAAGCCGACATCTCGGGCGGGTTGGTGGTTGGGTGAGATTTCTTGTGTTTGCGCAAATCATTTATTTGCAGTGGGTTACGGATTATTGTCATGGTTGCGTCGGGTGGGCACGGGGTTTGCGAGATGATGGCAGAAACTAAGAACCTGTCCCAGTGTCGAGACATCTTGATAACGAAGTGGTGGCAGGGTGGAGAATCGTTGTTGAAACAGCCCTCACCCTAACCCTCTCCCGGCGGGAGAGGGGACTTTTGGGATAGACGTGCGTTCCGCAACGGAAAACAAGGAGGAAGTCTCATGGTGCGGATTTTGGGGTTCGTGGCTGCGGTCGTTGGTTTGTCGATTTTCGCCGCGCGATTGCCGGCGGTCGAGGAAGGGAAAAAGACCGGACCGGACCCAGTGCTCTACCAGACGACGGTCGATCGGGCGATCAAGTATCTGGCCTTGCAGCAATCGGAGGATGGTTCGATCAGTTCCCGGCTTGGGATCGGCCCGACGGCGTTGGCCACGCTCGGAATGTTGCGAAGCGGTCGCTCGACGAGCGATCCGCAGGTTGCCCGAGGACTGAAGTATCTCGAAGACTACGCTCAGGAGAGCGGCGGGATTCACACGCCGGGCAGCCGGATTCCGGTGTACGAGACGTGCATCGCGTTGGTCTGTTTTCAAGAGGCGAACGTCGATCATCGCTACGATCGGATTATCGAGGACGCCGAGAAGTTCATCCGCGGCAGTCAGTGGGACGAGAATCGCGGGAAAGACCCGTCGGACATTTCCTATGGCGGCGTCGGCTATGGCGGGAAGTCGCGGCCCGACCTGTCGAACACGGCCTTTTTGGTCGACGCGTTGAAATCGTGCGGCGCGGGCGCCGACGACAAGTCGATCCAGGAGGCGCTGGTGTTCGTCTCGCGTTGTCAGAACCTCGAAAGCGAACACAACACGACCTCGTTCGCCGACAAGGTGAACGACGGCGGTTTCTATTACACCTGTGCCGCGGGCCGGCAGGACGAGGAACGGTCGACCTCGACCGGCGGTCTGCGCAGTTACGGTTCGATGACGTATTCGGGCTTGAAGAGCATGGTGTTTGCCGGCTTGACGAAGGACGACCCGCGCGTGAAGGCTGCGTTCGGATGGATCCAGAAGAACTATGACGTGACGAAGAACCCCGGGATGGGCGATGCCGGGCTGTTCTATTACTACAACACGTTTTCGAAGACGCTCGATGCGCTTGGCTCCGATACGATCGAAGACGCCGAGGGCGTGAGCCACGACTGGCGTCGCGAGTTGACCGAGGAGCTTGCTCGGCGGCAACAGCCGGACGGCTCTTGGGTGAACTCGAACACGCAATGGATGGAAGGCGATCCGAATCTGGCGACGGCCTTTGCGCTGTTGTCGCTGACCTATTGTCGACCGGCGGCGGAATGAGTGGAGAGGGATTTTTGGATTTTTTGTTTTAGCGATTTGGGGATTTGGGGATTGTGCTGGGGCGATTTCGAGGAGATGTACGATGAAGCAACGGAATGTGACGCATCGCCCGGCTGTTGTTGCTCGTCGTGCTTTTTCGCTTGTTGAGCTATTGGTCGTCATTACGATCATCGGGATCTTGATTGCGTTGTTGTTGCCCGCCGTTCAAGCGGCCCGGGAGGCGGCGCGGCGGATGCAGTGTGCGAACAACTTGAAGCAATTGAGCTTGGCGATGTTGAATTACGAGCAGCAGCACAATGCGCTGCCTGTATTTTCGAACGACTTCACGCCGCAGGTGTTCATGCTGCCGTTTATCGAGCAGCAGAGTATTTATGACCGGCTGGAAGTGAACCTGAAAGTGTCGGACAGAGAGCCGTTGCGGTCGACGGTTGCCACGATCATAAGCACGTTTGTATGTCCGACCGATCCCGAGCGCATAGTGCATGCGTATTCTTCGTCGGCGGGCGGGTCGGGCACCAAGGTTTTTTTGACTCCGCTGACCGTTGCGGGCGCCAATTACGCGATTAACGGTTCGAGCGGTGCAGGCTCGTCGACGACGAATATCGATGTGTTTGTTGTGAATCCTGCCAACGGCGTTCCCGACGGAATATGCTATAGGGACGCGAATCTGAGGGTCGCCGACATTAAAGACGGGTTGTCGAACACGGTGGCATTTTCCGAAAGTCTGCGAGGTCCGTGCGACGCTCCGGACGTTTTGACGACGGCCGATGTGCAGGTTTACGGATGTTCGATTTCCGGCAGTATTATGGACATTGCCTCGCAGTGCGACAGCAACGATCCGACGGCGGCGTTTGCGGCGAAGACGGGTTGGAACAGCACCCGCATGGTTCAATGGTTCATGAGCAACCAGGAGGCTGGTTCCATCCTCAAGGCGAGGTTTACGCCGAACAGTCCGGCACCCGATCTCAATTCCAAGAGATATTGGGTGAATGCCGCGCGAAGCCGGCATCCGGGCGGGGTGAATTGCGGTTTCTGTGACGGAAGCACGCATTTTGTTGCGGATGGTATTCAGCAGTCGGCATGGCATGCCCTGTGGACGCGAGCGGGTGGAGAGATTGTTAGCGAGTATTGAAGGTATGTTTCGAGGCTTTTGTTTTGGTGAAATTTCATTTGTTTGTTGGCGACTTGGCCATCACCCTAGTGGTCTGTCCAATTCAAGTTTACCAATGGACCGAACATCGTAACCCGAAGCGTAAGCGAGGCTGTCCCTCGCTTACGCTTC
>JAEWUR010000372.1 GCA_023397045.1 Planctomycetota bacterium | reverse complement strand
AAGCCAAAACCCTTCACGCCAGTAAACCCGCACGCAATATGTGGATAACCACAATGCTAGCACCGCTATCAATACAACTCGTTGTGGCACAACGATTTATGTTCCACAAAATGCTGAAATTGCTTGCTGTTCGACATCGCGACGCCTAAACTCTCTGGCGACTTGCACTTCGATCGAAAGTGACACGTCGAAACAAAGGAGCTTCCAGGCCATTCGATAGGGACATCGATCCGATGACGTGCCCAGGCCGGGCACAACGATTCGGTAGGAAAGGTCTGCGGACGCCGCACTAGGGACAGGAGCGACGCGCCGCTGCGAAAAGTCGCCATCGGCGCAGCTTCTCCGGTCTTCTCCAAGACGATGCCGGGGGACGATCCTTCCCCACCTTCTCGACTCGGCCGAGCCAACAAGTTGCCGGTGATGTTTCGGCCTGTTTTCACAATTTCGCTATTTGACTGACACAGGATGTGTCGAGAAAGGACTGCACGATGGCAGACAAACCAATGATTGGTGTCAATGTTGACTATCGCTCGTCGCGGAAAGATTCGCCCGCCTACTGTTTTCTTCATGCCGGCTACTGCAACTCGCTGATTCGAGCCGGCGCCATTCCAATTCTGCTTCCGCCGTTGGACGATGAAGCCGACATCCGCCGCATTCTCTACTCGCTCGACGGATTGCTGTTCATCGGCGGCGGCGACCTCGACTGCCGCAACGACGGCTACATGCTGCACCCGTCGATGCGAACGCTCGACGCACGCCGAGAGAATTTCGACCGTCGGCTCATGTCGCTCGCCGCCGAGCGCCGCATGCCCGTCATGGGTGTCGGCTGCGGAATGCAATTGCTCAACGTTTCGCAGGGCGGAACGCTGTTCCTGCACATTCCCGAGGATCTGCCAAAAGCTCTCCCGCACCTCGACACGATGGACCAAAACCATCGGCATGCCCTGCAAATCGAGATGGGCACGATCATGGAACGGGTCTACGGCGATGGCGAGATCCGCGTGAATAGCATGCACCACATGGCCATCGACGACGTGGCGTCGGGTTTCGCCGTCACGGCCCGCTGCCCGGACGGTGTCGTCGAGGCCATCGAGAGCACGACCGACTGGTTCGCGTTCGGCACGCAGTTCCATCCCGAAAGCGAATCGGCCTCGGCGCTCGATCTTCGCATTTTCGAGGAGTTCGTTTCGGGAATCACCGGCGAGGTGTTGGCCGACTCGCGCATGGTTGCCTAACCTCAAAAACCGGGGGCGGGCCGATGCCGAATCGCTATCAACTTGGCGCAGCGCGGACCACGGAGGGTCGGCGTTGGATTGTCGGCGTTGCGGTCGCCTCGCGATGCCATCGAACCGCGGCTTCTCTGGTCGACCTGCAAGGACGCGGGTTGGATGCCGTGGCCGATGTGATCGATACGCGATCGGATGCCATCGGGCGCGAGACCATTTCCCTGTTCAACACCCTCTCGCACGGCTCGCCATGCCTCGCGACCACACTGGCCGCGCTGCGGTCGCAACTGGCACAGTCCGAGAGCTCGCTCGTTCTCGACTTGTTGTCGGAACACGGCGTCGCCGCCGACGACGTGTTGGCGGTCGGAGTGATCGACCCCGGGCTTTGGGAATACGCCCGCAACGAGCCGACCGCCTATCTCGGACTCTGCGATTCGGCCAGGCTGGCCGAGCGGACCGGAATCAACGTGATCGACGCATTTCCCGCGCGCGACGTGGTTTGCGGAGGCCAAGGAGGGCCTCTGTCAGCCTTGCCCGCGTGGATCCTCATGCGCGACCGACTCCGGAATCGCGTCTTGCTCGATCTGAGCAGCACCGTCCATCTGACGTTCTTGCCGGCGATGCGCGGCGAGTCGCCCGAGACGGGAATTATCGCGTTCGAGGTCGGACCCGGCACGAGTCTGCTCGATTCGCTAACCCAACGTTTGACCGGCGGACAACAATCGTTCGATCCCGGCGGTCGGCTGGCGGTCCAAGGCAAGCGTCTGCCTGCGTTGATCGAACATTGGATGTCCGATCCCTATTTCGAGTGTCCGCCGCCGCGTTGGCATCCGCGCGGCGTGCGGCCGGAACGGTTTCTGGCCGATGCCGTGCAGATGGCCGTCGCGTCCGACTGGACCGTTCGCGATCTCCTCTGCACCGCGACGCATTTCGTCGCCGAGATGGTCGCGAGGACTCTGCACCGGCTGATCGATTCGTCGCTCATCGACGAGATCGTCGTGACCGGCGGCGGCCAACACAACGGCCTATTGCTGCACGAAATCGGCCGATGGACCGGCAAGCCGCTGTTGCACATGGAAGACCTGAACATCGCCGACGGCGCGTTCGCCCCAGCCACGGCGGCGCTGCTGGCAATGCTCGCCATCGACCAAGTGCCGGCCAATCCATCGGTCATCACGAAGACGACAACGCCCCGGCTGCTGGGCGCCCTGACGGCCGGATCGCCGGCAAGTTGGCGACGCCTGCTCGAATCGAGCACCAACGGCAGTTCTTCTCTTCGCCCGCTTCGTGCGGCAATCTAGTGTAGTGCGTCAGACAAATGGGACATTATGGGTGCCATGCTTGCTAAGCGAGCGCAGCGAGACAGCAAGCATGATTGCCAGCCCTTCATGCCCACGACGAGCGTGGGCATGGCACCCATTTCTCCGGAACTGCGTAATATAAGAGCAATCATATTAGACGCACTACACG
>JAEWUR010000288.1 GCA_023397045.1 Planctomycetota bacterium | reverse complement strand
GATCGACGCCGCCGTCGAGGCACTGAAATAATCTCCCCTCTCCCGCTTGCGGGACGCGGGCGGGAAGAAATAGTCTCCCCTCGCCCGCAAGCGGGAGAGGGGCCGGGGGTGAGGGCGGTGTATGGAGAATGCAGAATGGTGGATGGCGGATGGAGGATGGCGGCAACACCAATCACCTTTTCTGACCCCTAACCCTTGGCCCCTGGCCCCTGGCCCCTAATCCCTAATCCCCAGTCCCTAGTCCCTAGTCCCTAATCCCTAGCCCCCTCCCACCAACTTTGTCACAAATCAACCTCACGCTCGGCACGGCAGGACACATCGACCACGGAAAAACCGCGCTCATCAGAAACCTCACCGGCTGCGAAACCGATCGGCTGAAGGAGGAAAAAGAGCGGGGCATGTCGATCGAGCTCGGTTTCGCGCCATGCAAGATCGCCGACACGCAGATCGGCATCGTCGACGTGCCGGGCCATGAGAATTTCATCAAGACCATGGTCGCCGGAGCGAACGGAATGGACGCCGTGCTGCTGGTCGTGGCGGCCGACGACGGCGTCATGCCCCAAACGCGCGAACACCTCGACATCCTCACGCTGCTTGGCATTCGGCACGGCATCGTCGCACTGACGAAGATCGATCGCGTGTCGACGGAGCATCGGGCCGGCGTTTTGCAGAAGGTCTCCGCATTCCTGCGCGGAACTTTTTTGGAAAACGCACCGATCCTGCCCGTCTCGAACGTCACCGGCGAAGGATTCGATGCGTTCGTCGAGGCCCTGTGGACGCTCGTGGGCAGTCTGACGCCGAAACGCGTCGACGGCCTGTTCCGAATGCCGTTGGAACGGGCGTTTTCGGTGCCGGGCTATGGCACGGTCGCCGCCGGCATTCCGATTTCCGGATCGGCCGACGTCGGCGACGAGGTCGTCCTGCTGCCGCAAAACCTCACCGGCCGAATCCGGCGCGTCGAGGTCTATGGCCAAGACAGCCAGATGGTCGTGGCAGGCAGTTGCGCCGCCATCAACGTCGGACACTGGGACCACCACGCGATACGTCGCGGTGACACGCTCACGCTGCCCGGCTTTTTTGAGCCGCAACAGTGGTTCGTCTGTTCGTTGAGGCTTCTGCCGCGCGAGAAGCTCCGGTTGAAGAGCGGTGCCGAGGTCAAGTTCCACACCGGCACGACCGAAGTGGCCGCGTCGTTTTATCCCTTGCGAGGCAGCGAGATGTCCGGCGGCGACGAGGGACTCGTTCAAGTCCACGTGAAATCGCCGGTCGTGGCCGGGCCGGGCGATCATTTCCTGCTGCGTATGCCGTCGCCGGCGCAAACCATCGGCGGCGGGCGGATCGTCGAAGGCGTCGAACGCCGGTTGAAAGGGAACCGCCCTCAGGTGTTCGACGACTTGCAGATTCGCGCCGCGGCCGTCGGCGACGATCGGCAATTCGTGGAATACTGCGTGCGCTGCGGCGAATCGCCGGCCGTCAGCGAATCGGCGTTGGCCTTCCGCACCAAGACAACGCCCGACCGCCTGCAAGCGATTCTGGCGGAACTCGTCGAGCAGAGGAAGGTGTTTTGCATCGGGTCGCGGCTCTACCTCCATGAAGACACCGCCGCCGGGATCGGCCGGCAGGTCACGGAACAGGTCGAAACGTTCCATCGCCGTTCGCCCGAGAGCCCCGGCATAACGTCGGAGCAACTCCGGTCGTTCCTGCCGATCGACAAAACCGTGCTCGATGCGGTTGTTGCTCGACTCAAGACGGCCGGCAAGCTCGTCGAGCGCAACCAGCGATTGGCCGCCGCGACGCACACGAGCGCCTTCCAGGGCGAAGACGCCAAGCTGCTCGAAGAAATCGAGGCCCTCTATCGCAAGGTATTGTTTTCGCCGCCCGGCGTCAAGGAAGTCGCCGAACGGAAAGGGCTTTCACAAAAAAAGACCGACCAATTGCTCGGCATCTTGTGCGAACACGAACGGCTGGTCCGCGTCGAGGGCGACATCTTTTTTCACCGCGACGCCGTCGAGCGAGCCCAAACGATTCTTGCCGAGCATTTCCGCAAAGAGGACCGGCTCGAAAGCGTGCAGTTCAAATATCTTCTCGACACGACGCGCAAGTACGCCTTGCCGATGCTTGACTATCTTGATCGCATCGGCGCCACCCGCCGCGTCGGCAACACGCGCTATCCGCGCGACCGCACATCGCGCCCCAAGTCGTCGTAGGGCGGCGCCCGAAACAGGGTGATCCCGATTTGATGCGGTTCCCTAGCGATCAACAACCGCCCGCATCTTGTCCAGACCCGTCGTGGCGACCGCGAGCGGATCTTGCCGCCCGTATTCGTGATTGAACAGTTCGAGCGAGAGAAATCCTCGGAACCCGATTGCGCGCAGATCGTCGAGGATGTCTTTCAGCGGGGCGATGCCGTCGCCAGGGTAGACGCGATGCTGGTCGCCGATCCGATCGCGCGGCGGGTCGGCCGGATAGTCGTTCATGTGGAACACATGCAGCGAATCGCCATTGAACGAGCGCAGGCCGGCGAACGGCGATCCGCCGGTGTAGATGTGGAACACGTCCAACGTGGCACAGGCGTCGCGATCGCCCGACTCGGCCAGGATGGCGGCAACTTGGCCCAGCCGCGCGAGGCTCGGCGATCGTCCCCAGAGTTCCAGTTGCGGCGTTACGCCGACGTTGCGACCCAATTCGAGCAACCGGCGATAGTTGGCGGCGGCCTTAAACAGATCGGGTTGCGCCGGACCCGTCGGCGCGGCGCAGATCCGCTTGCCGCCGATCTGGGCCACGAGGTCCATGTCGTGTTTCCATGTCTCGGCGCACTTGGGCGATTGCCACGGCTCGTCGCCGATCCATTCGGCGAACCCGATCGCGCTTTCGACCGTCAAACCGAGATTGGCGATCTTCTTTTTCAGGTCCGGCAGGCTGCCGCCCTGCTCGGCATACGTTTGGATCTCGGACACCCACGGCTCGATGGCATCGTAGCCGGCCTTGGCGGCAATCTCGATTTCTTCGGTCAATGGCGGGTTCTGGTCTCGCAGCGTTCCGGTGTTGAGGCAGAAACGGAACGGCTCCGGATCGCTCGGTTCCGGCCGTGCCGATGCAGCGCCCGGCGCCATCGCCGCTCCGATCGCAATGCCGCCCAGCAGAATGGCCTTGCGACGGTTCAAGAAAAACGTCCCATCTCGCTTTGCGAGACGATCAGCGAGAGGGCCGGCGGTTGAGATGGCATTCGTCATTGTTGCAGCACATCGTTCGTCACGGTTCCTTGGTGACGTTCTCATACCACGCCAACTTGTTAGCGCCGCCGCCGTTGACGATCAGGTCGAGCCGGCCGTCGCCGTTGATGTCGGCCACAATCGTGCAATCGGCCGGCATGGTCGGATCGACTTCGATGCGTGCGAAGTTCTCGCCGGTGGCGTCGGGATCGAATATCGCCACGCCGCGATTCTTATCGCCTCGCGAACCGAAGACGATCTCGCCCTGACCGTCGCCGTCGAGGTCGGCCACAGCCAGTCCGTGACCTTGATCCAAACTGCCGTCCAACACGCGGCGCGTCCAGAAACCGCCGTCTTCGGGCGGCGTGTAGACGACCAACTGATTGCCGTGCCACGGCTCGATGGCCGCATAAAACGGCCGTCCCGGACCCAACGTCCCAAACGCGATTTCGCTGCTGCCGCTCGGGCCGTTCGGATCGTTTTCGGGCGGCGGAGCGCCGGGCGAGATGTGCTCTTTCTCCCAGCGACCGGTTGCCGCGTCGCCTTCCCAATCGAATCGGTGGACGCCTTCTCGGCTGGCGGTCAACACTTCGGCGCGGCCGTCGCCGTCGATGTCGGCCACATAGACGCCGTGCATGTTGGTCAGCGTCTCGTCGATTTTCCAGATTGGCCAGGAATCGGTCTCGGGATCGGCAGGCACGCGAAACGCCCAAAGATGCGCCGGCTTGGGCGACTGCACGCCCTTCGAGCCTGGACCAAAGAATGGTGCATGAATCAACTCCTGATGGCCGTCGCCGTCGAGATCGCCCCAGCGAACGCGATGCACGACCGGATCGATCGCGATTCGATGACGATGCCACGGCTTGCTGGAATCGGCGTCGGGGCGGAGCCATTCGAGGTCGCCGCCGCGGCTGGCGTCGTCGAAATAGAAACCGCTGGCCAGCACCAACTCGACTTGGCCGTCGCCGTCGATGTCGCGCGGCGCCATGTCGATGTTCAACGCCGTGTCGGCGATCGGATGACGCTGCCACTGCGGATTCTCGAACCACTCGACCACCGGCTTGGCGATCGACAGGGCGAGCACGTCGGGCCGCCCGTCGTTGTTGACGTCGGCGACCGACGCCTGATAGCCCGCCTCGAAATCGGCGATGTCGTGGCGTTGGAATTGAGGCGTTTGCGAGACGACCAGCGCAGCGGCCAAGGCGAGAATCGTGTTCATGTCGTTCTCCGTGAAGGGCAGTTTTTTGTCGGTGGGACAGTCGACCGCCAAAAGACCGTTCAAGCGAATCAGGAAGGAAACCGTTCGGTGGCTGGGTGGGCGTGGAGGATACCCTATCAGGATATCACAAATGGCCGTTTTGGGCAACAATTGCCTCGCCGGCCGGGTTGGTCTTCATGTTGGCCAATAAAAAAGCCCGCGGGCGGTCGACCCGTGGGCTTTGTTTTGCGTGGATTACGCGACTTTTTCTCGCGGCGCTACTTGGCTTCGGGCAACTCCGGAAGTTTCCTGACGGCCAGCGACAGCATGATCCAGGTCCAGCCGTGGAAGAACAGTTCGAGACCGATCAACAGGCCGAGCACCCAGAACGCACATTCCGGGAACTGCCGGTAAATAATCAGGCCCAGCAGCAAGGTGATCATGCCGTTCAGCAGCGACCATCCCCAGTAGGGATATCGGATCGACAGCGCCGAGACGGTTCGGAAGATGCCGGCCACGATGCAGAACGCCGCAATGAACAGCGTCAACGCAACGGTCGTCTCCAACGGCATGTCGGTAATCATGAACCCGATGACCAGGTACAAGATGCCGACGAGTAGTTGAACCAACGTGCCGCTCCATTTGCCGGCCCAAAGCGACGCAATGATCGTGGCGATGCCGCCAACGACCAGCGCGATGCCGAGGAACACGACGGCCGATACCGAGAGCAACACGGTCAACGGCGGAAGAATCACGGCGGCGGCGCCGCATACCGTCAGCAAGACGCCGAACAAGAACAGCCACATCCATTCGCGCCGTAGATGGCCGAACTCTTTTTGAAGCTGTTCGCCGCAGGCACAGCCGTGCAAAGTCATTTCGCTACACATGTCTTTCGTCCCCTTGTGTGAGAGAGCCAATCCGAATCGGCGATCGTCGACCGCCGACGTTTTTGCCTATAGAAAGATAGGACAGGTTTGGAGGCGAGGGGCGGGGGACGAGGGGTGGGGGACGAGGGACGGGGGCAAGGAGAAAAAAGCTCCCCTCGCCCCCTTGTGTGACGAGGACGGGAAGAAGAGCCCGCTTGCGGGACGCGGGCGGGAAGAAAAAGGCTCCCCTCGCCCGCTTGCGGGAGAGGGGCAGGGGGTGAGGGCGGTCGGAATTCCGGTTTGTCCGGCACACCCCGAACAACCGTCACGACTCGCTGCCGCGCGTCCCCCGCCCTCGCTCATCCTCGCCCAACTGCGATTTCCGACGCAGCAGGTGGTGATAATGCTGGGCGAAACGGTGGGCCTCGTCGCGAACGTATTGCAGCAGCCGCAATGCGTAGCTGTGACGGCTCAAACGCAACGGCTCGTCGTCGCCCGGCCGAAAAACCAACTCCTCGCGTTTGGCCAACGAAATCACGAGGCCCGGCCGCGCGACCGCTTCGCCTTGGCCGTGTGTGTCGAGAAACTCCAACGCCGCGAGCGCCGCGTTGAGTTGTCCTTTTCCCCCGTCGATCAGCAGGACGTCGGGCGGTTCTTCGTTTTCTCGTTGCAGATGCTGGAAACGCCGCACCACGGCCTCGTGGATGCTTGCCACGTCGTTCGGTCCCGTGACCTCGCGAATTCGGATCCGTTTGTAGCCGGGCTTGAACGGCAGCCCGTCGATGAATTGCACCACCGAGGCCACGGTCTCGGCGCCGCCGGTGTGCGCGATGTCGACGCCTTCGATCGTGCGCGGCCGATGCTCCAAGTGCAGCACCTTTTGAAGACCAGCGAGCCCGCGCTTCGGATCGATCGGAAAGACCTCGGGCTGGACGTGCGTCTCCAACTCGCCGCGGTCGTCCAGCGACTCGATCATCTCGATTTCGTCGCGCAGCCGGGCGGCCTCTTCATACTGGAGTCGCTTGGCCGCCTCGGCCATCTCCTCGCGCAACTCTTTGAGCATTTTGTTCCGGCCGCCGTCGAGAAAATGCTGGAGGCGTCGGATATTCTTGCGATAATCGTCCTTCGAGATGCGGAAGTTGCACGGGGCCGTGCATTGCCCGATCGAATGAAGCAGACAGGGGCGAAACCATCGCCACCGGTTGTCGCTCTCGTCGATATCGAGCGCGCAGGTGCGGAATTTGAAGACCTTTTGCAGGACCTGAATAGCGCCGCGCAGACCGCGAGGATTGGCGAACGGTCCGTAGAGCTTCGTGCCGCGCAGCTTCGGTTCTCGCGTGAATCGGACGCGCGGATAATCTTCGTGCGTGAAGATTTCGAGGTATGGAAAGCTCTTGCTATCGCGCAGGTCGCGGTTGAACTTCGGCAGGATGTCCTTGATTAGCCGAGCTTCCATCAACAGGGCATCGATCTCGCTATCGGCGTCGATGTAGTCGATATCGCGGATCTCGAGCACCAGCTTTGCGGTGCGTTGGTCTTCGGCCGCGGCCTTGAGGAAATAGCTGCCCGCCCGGGAACGCAGGTTTTTCGCCTTGCCTACATAGATGACCCGGCCCGCCTCGTCCTTCATCAGGT
>JAEWUR010000003.1 GCA_023397045.1 Planctomycetota bacterium | reverse complement strand
CCCGGCCAACGCGCCCGCGCCGGCAAGCCCTTCCGACGAGCCGTCCGAAGACGCCGAACCGCCGGAATCGGCGGAAAAGACCGAACCGACAACGCCCGATCCGTGATTTTTGCAGCCGGGCCACGCGGAAATCTCTCTGGTTCCAAACGCCGGGACTCGTTAAAACAGGGCGATCATGCGGCGGGCTGTCGAGCGACCCTTGGGGAATCTCGTGGCGTGCCAGGATCGATGCACACCCGAAAAATCAGCACCGACGATGAATCGAACTCCCATGCCCCCGTCTGAACCGTCCGGCGCCGAAAGCTGCACGAACCAGCCGTGCGGGGTTTCGGGCGGACCGTGCTGTCCCATCGTTCGATGCCTCCGATCGCCCGCCGTCTGGGTGCCGTGCCTGCTGCTGACCATTCTGACGATCGTTTTCCGCATGACCGACGTTGATCGCGCGATCGTCCGGCTGTTTTACGCCGACGTCCCGCCCGGCGGCACGTTCCAGGACCATTGGCCGCTGGCAAACTCCTTTCCGTGGAGCGCTCTCTACTATTGGGGCGTCGTGCCGGGCTGGATCCTCGGCTGCGGCGGATTGATTGTCTGGATCACCAGCTTCTGGCGGCCTGCGCTCGAACGTTTTCGCGACCCCGGCTTGTTCTACTTCCTGGTCCTGCTGCTCGGCCCCGGCATCCTCGTCAACGTCGTCCTGAAACCCTACTGCGGCCGGCCGCGCCCGAACGCGCTAATCGAGTTCGGTGGGCAGCGCGATTTTCTGCCGGTCGGCCAATGGCGCCTCGGGCAGGATGAGGCATCCTTTCCCAGCGGCCACGCCTCGATGGGCTTCTACCTGATGGTCCCGGCGTTCGTCTACTACCGCCGACGACCGAGACTCGCGCTCGGCTTTCTGCTGTTTGGAATCTTCGCCGGCCTGACCATCGGGCTCGCCCGAATCGTCGCCGGCGGCCATTTCCCAAGCGACATCATCTGGTCCGGCGGCGTCGTCTATTTCGCCGCCCTCCTCATCGCCCTCCCCTTCCACTTCGGCAGAAGCGTCCCCGCCGCCACGATTGGTCCCCAACCGACCGTAGCGTAGAATCGTGGCAACGGCCGAACATCTGCACCTTTGCGAAATACTTCCGTTCCAAGCGCGGGAGAGAAAATGGGAAGATGCCGGGCAAAAAGGATCGCGAAAACACGAAAGGACGAGAACACGAAAGTACGGCAGAGTGGCGCACAGTGCCATGAAGCCGTTTCACGACTTGGAGACCGGCGAAACTCGTCCCGAATAGCCCTGTCTCGCGACCGAACCAGGATCATTGTCAATCTTGGCATCAATCGTTCTTCGTGCTTTCGTCCTTTCGCGTTTTCGTGATAATAAGCACTTTACACTTTCGCATCGTTATCCGGTTGTGATGCCTAAAACCGAAACTTTGGCGCCACCGTTGCACTTTGCTCGCCAGGATCCTCGCCCCTCGCTCACTCCGGCAAATACAGTAGTCGGCCGCACGTCTTGCAGAAAACGGGCTGGCCGAGCATGACTTGGCTAAGCATGTTGAGCGGGATCTGCTGATTGCAGCCGCTGCAAAATTGATTTTCAACGACCGCCAACGCATCTTCACCCTTCTGGCGAACGATCCGGCTGTACATTCCGCGGACGTCGTCAGGCAGGGTCGCTTCGTTCTCTTTCAACTCCGCTTCAACCCGGGCGAGATCCGCTTCGAGCACCGGTTGTTGCTTGGCGACGGCCTCTTGAATCTCCTTGACCTTTTTCTGGCACGCAGCCACGTTGTTCTCGGCCGTGGCAATGTTCGACTTGAACGCGTCCGCCTTCTCCATCGCTTCGAGAATCTCATCCTCCAACACGCTCTTCGCCATTTCGTCGGCGGCGATCTGTTCGAGCAACGCCTGGTACTCGCGATTGCTGGAGGCGCCGTTCAACTTGTTGCGCAGATCCTTCATCTTGTCTTCGCACGACTTCAGTTGAAGCTGCTTCTGATCGGCGGCCATCCGAAGCGTTTTGGACTCGGCCTTGGTCTTTTCGAGCAACTCTTCGTGATGCCGCTGGTTGGCCTCGGCAGCGCGGATTTGCTTGGGACCGCGTTGGAGTCGTTCGGTCAGATCGCTCAACTGGCGGTGGATACGGTGCAGCGTGCGAAGGATTTCGGTTCCGATCTTGGGGGCGCTCGATGGCATGGGTAATGGTCTCATTTCTCAAAAAATCGGTGACTCAAGAAACAAAAAAGCCCACGGGTTGAAGCCCGTGGGCTTGGGGTGTGTGTGCCAGACTGACAACTTGCGTCAGCCGGCCGCGCGTTGCAGTTCGGCCGCATGCTCGATGAAGCCGGCAAGCTGCTGGCTGCGAACCGGATGTTGCAATTTTTTGACCGCCTTGGCTTCGATCTGCCGCACGCGTTCGCGTGTGACCTTGAAGATGCGACCCACCTCTTCGAGGGTATACGTATACCCATCGCCCAGGCCGTACCGCAGGCGAATGATTTCGCGCTCGCGGTAGGTGAGCGTCTTGAGCAGGGCCTCGATCTTTTCGCGAAGCAGTTCATTACTGGCGGCCCTTTCAGGGCGGGGCAGTCCACCGTCCTCGATGAACTCGCCAAAACAACTATCTTCGCTTTCTCCGACCGGTCGGTCAAGGCTTACTGGATGCCGACCCATCGCCAAAACCCGCCGGGTCTCGTCCATCGACAGGCCCGTCGCGGCGGCAGCCTCCTCGGCCGTCGGCTCGCGGCCAAGCTCCTGAAGAAGCTGTTTTGAGGCATTTCGCAGCTTGCTGAGCACGTCGATCATGTGGACCGGAATGCGAATCGTCCGAGCCTGATCGGCGATCGATCGGGTAATCGCCTGGCGAATCCACCAGGTCGCGTAGGTCGAAAATTTGAACCCCCGACGATATTCGTACTTGTCGACCGCCCGCATCAGGCCGGTATTCCCCTCCTGAATGAGGTCCAGGAAGCTCAACCCTCGATTGCGGTACTTCTTGGCGATCGAGACGACCAGCCGCAGGTTTCCGCCCGACAGCTCGCGTTTCACCTGCTCATAATCCTGGTACTGCCGGCGCATCAACTGGCATCGGGCTCGCAGGCTCTTCGGGCTTTCTTGGACCATAATCATCAGGTCGCGAAGCTCGCGGCGCAGATTCGTCCGCTTGTCGCGCGTCAGCGGATTGTTGATCATCAACTGCAAGTGGCGGCGGATCTCATCGATCCGTGCCAGCGTGTCTTCCATCTGACGCATCATCGCCTGCACCCGGCGCGTCCGCAGGCTCAATTCCTCGATCAACGTGAGCATCTTGCGGCGGCGGCGGATGAAACGTTTTCGGGTCTCCTGACGAACCTCGTCCGAAATCCGACGATTCAGAAGCGTGCGAAAATCCTTCTGGTTCTCGTCCATCAATCGGGCGAGCGTGTTCAAGTTGTGCGGCATCCGGGCCGTGATCTGCTCCTTCGTCAACCGCTCGGTCAGCGAGACCTTGATCGTCCGGTCGAAGGGCAGTTCACCCTGATGGACGTTCTGCAACGTGTGCATCGTCGACCGCATGGCCAGCGCACAGCCGATGACCGTGCGACGGAATCGTTTGCGCGTGATTTCGATCTTCTTCGCCAGCGAGATTTCTTCCGACCGGGTCAACAGCGGAATCTCGGCCATCTGGCTCAAATACATGCGAATCGGATCGCTGCTGAACTTTCCCGCCTCGCCGGGCAGCGTCGGCAGATCGACCGGGACGCTTGGCACTTCGCCACTGGCCAGACATTCGGCGCCGGCCTTCTCAGCGTCATCATCACCGGCCACGGCCGCCGCATCAAAAAACTCCGGCTCGGGCGGCTCGGTGACAAGATCGATGCCCTCTTCTTCGAGAGCGATCAACAGATTATCGAGTTTGTCGGGATTGACTTCTTCGTCCGGCAGGTAGTCGTTCACCTCGTCATAGGTCAGATATCCTTGCGACTTCCCCCGGGCGACCAGTTCCTGTAAATCCTTATCGAAAAGGTCCACCGTACTGCTCCTTTCGCGCATCCATCGCGCGCAAATCAAACCATTCTCCGGTTCATGACATCCTCACCCGTCCGTGGGCGAGGAAATGCCGTGCCGGTCGCGCTCTTGGCGCAAGATGTCTTCGAGCATTGCCATTTGCTCCTGGGCATCCAATCCTCCCTCGCGCAGCGCCACGATTTGTGCGGGACGCCGCCGCTCCGCCTCCTTTCGATCCAACGTCTTACAAAGGTCTCGGATAAGCGATTCGGGATCGGTCGTCGGCCGTCCCTTGGCTTGTCCTTGTTCGTCCAGTTCGACCAGCAGGCTTTTGACCGCCGGCTCGTCAAACTCAAGCATCAGCCGGTCGAACGTCGGCTCGACGCCCTCGGCCGCCAACCGGCAACACGTCTCGAAAATTCGGCGGCACGCGGCCGAGGCAATCTGCTCCGGGCCGATGAATTGACTCGCGATCGACGCACAATCCGGCCGTGCAATCATCAGCTCGAGCAGTTCCCGCTCCCAGGCACCGATGGCCGTCGGCTCTTCCGCCCTCTGATTCTGCGATTCCGAATCGTGCAGCGCCGCCGATCGCGGTTTCGTCGACTGCTGGCGTCGCAGCGCGGTCAGCCGTCGCCGCAATTCCTGCTCATCCACGCGGAATTTCGCCGCCAATCGCTGCACGATCTTCTGTTCCTGAATCCGCGAATCGCCGCGAGTCTCGGCGCTGAGCCTCGGCGCCTTGGCCACGATGCCCAACAACCGTTCGATCGCTTGACCGACGCCATGAACGTCATGCTCGACGTCGATCCCTCGGGTGACCGACTCGAAGGCGTGGTCCAGCGCATCGACCGATTTCGTGGCCAGCAGTTCGGAAAACGCCTCGGCCCCGTACTTGTGCAGATAATCGCAGGGATCGAGATTCTCGGGCAGCGTGAGAATCCGCAGATCGGCCTGCTGGGCAATGAAGAGATCAAGCACCTCGTTCGCCCGTTTCGTGCCGGCCTCGTCGCCATCAAGCACCAGCACGATCTTGTCGACGTGCGATTTGAGCAGCCGAACATGCGATTCGCCCAACGCCGTCCCCAACACCGCCACGGCATTCTCGAACCCGAATTGATGGGCGACGATCACGTCGGTGTAGCCTTCCATCACCAAGGCCGTGTGAGTCTTGCGCATTGCCTCGCGGGCGAGGTCCATGCCGTAAAGCAGCTTGCTCTTAGTGAAAAGCAACGTCTCCGGCGAATTGACATACTTGGCGGGACTGTTCGTTCCTAACTCCGGCAACACCCGGCCGCCGATGCCGACCGGTCGGCCCTGCCCATCGTGAATCGAAAACAAAACTCTCGCCCGGAATCGGTCGTAATAGCTGCCGCCGTCCGCCGGTTGGGCGAGAATGCCGACCGCTTCGAGCAATTTCGCGCGGCGCTGAACCCTTGATGGATCAACTTCGCCCTTGGCTTGTTCGAGGATCCAGCTTCGATCGATCGGCGCGAAGCCCAACCGAAACCGCTCGATGCTCTCGGCCGTGATCCCGCGTTCTTCGAGATAACGCCGGGCCGGCTCGGCCTCCGGTGCGTGCAACAGGCAGCGATGATATTGTTTTTCAGCCCAGGCCATCGCCTGGCGAAGCGTTCGTTTGTCGCCAATCTCGCGCGACACATTGGCCGAGGATTCATCCGATGGCCCAACGTGCGACGGCGCTTGCCGGTGCGACTTTTCGATCTGGATTCCGGCCCGATCGGCCAGCATTTGCAGCGCCTCGCGAAACTCGACGCCTTCCATCTTCATGATGAAGCTGAAGACGTCGCCGCCAATGTCGCAGACCCAGCATTTGAACGATTGACGCTCGGGATTCACCTGAAGGCTGGGGCGAGAATCGTCGTGCCAAGGACAAAGGCCGACGTAATTGCGTCCCTGACGACGCAATCGGATGTAGCTGCCGGCGAGATCGACAATGTCGACCGCCTGCTTGACCCGCTCTTTGATGTCGAACGAGCCGCTAGAC
>JAEWUR010000082.1 GCA_023397045.1 Planctomycetota bacterium | reverse complement strand
TCGGAAGATAACAGGGCCGTGGATTCTTTGAAAACGGCTATTTTTTCGCCGTTTTTCAAGCGAACATTGCCTTGGACAGGTTTTTTGATCGAACTGCGACACAGATCCGCATCGCCCCGATGAACGTCAACGATTCTGCTAATTCCCACCTCCCCCCTGCAAGTTTTTTCGCCGGAATTTCTTCAGCACTGCCCGGCAGCACCCGTCCGTGTGGCGAAACGGAAACACCGCCGAGGTTGGTCTGTTGCCAAACGACCACAAGAGAGGGCGGCAATGATGTGCTGCAATGCGACACAACCCATGATGCAAAAAGCATTTACGGCGGGCCGGCCGGCCGAGGGCGAATGTCCGGCCCGACAGTTGCGTTCGCTGGCAGTGCATGCTGCGAATCATCGGAATGCTTTTGATGCTCTGGGGCTTCGGCTGGCTGATCAGCGAGATCCCGTCGACGCCCAATCCGTCCCAAGCCAACGCCGTTCTCTGGCGCCGCACATGCACCGGTTGGGAACGGGCGGATCGATTGCTGGCCGACCTGAAGCCGCGCGAGCCGGTCGTTCATCCCGTCACAGTCGCCGCCGGCCTGTTGTTCCTTGCCCTGTTGGGATCGATCGGACTTGAGCCGGACACGGTCGGCCAACGAGACACCGCGAATCTTCCGCGTCGCGGGTGTTAAGATCGCTTCGTCAACCGGCCTTTCGACGCCAAAGCGGCTTCACGGCTGACAGTGCGACGCGGTCTTCGAGGTTAGGCCGGAAGATCACCAGCATCAGCAGCGGCAAGTACCAAGCCATGTAGAGCCCGCCGTGATTGGCCTGCCAGAATTGCGAGCCGAGCATCACCGCGGCCGAGCAACTGATCAGCGTGCCGAGGTTTTTTTGAGCCGGCCACAACGCCAGTCCCACGGCGACGGTCGCGAACAACGCCAACAC
Organism: Planctomycetota bacterium; assembly: GCA_023397045.1. GTDB lineage: Bacteria > Planctomycetota > Planctomycetia > Pirellulales > Thermoguttaceae > JAEWUR01. Next base: position 2,013 of record JAEWUR010000082.1, on the reverse strand, counting down.
GGGAATCCGATAGGCCGAGTCGAAGTATTGCCAGAAACCGGTCGCCTCGACGTGGAACGGATCGCGCCAGCCGAACATCTGTTTCAGCAGAGTCACGAAGGTGTCGGCGTCGGGCGCCATCAGATACAGCGAGCCGGCCAAAAGGCCCAGCGCGACGGCAACTCCGAATGCGAAACGAACCAATCCACGCCGCCAATAGAATCCGCACCAGAGCGGCAGCAAAAAGAGCGGGTAGTAGATCAAACCGCAGGCCAACCCGATCAGGATGCCCGACAGCACGGGACGTCGATAGGCCGCAACGGCCCAAACCATCAGCGCGGCCGGCACGACATGGTCGATCTGGCTCGTGAATTGACTCGTGTAGAACGTCAGCAGATAGAGCGTCGCGGTGGCGACGCCGGTTTGGATATTGCCGAAGTGCCGGAAACCGATCCACACCAAGCCCATCACCAAGGCCAGATGGGCGATGATCGTGACCGTGCAGGTCGTGACGATGCGGTACATCGCCTGCCGATGCGCCTTGGGCTCGACCGCCGGGTCGATTGGAATTCTCGCCTGGTAGGAAGAACTCGAAAACTGATGGAACGGTTCATAGCCGAGGCACGACTGCGCCGGCGGTTGCTGGGCGGCCATCATGTGTTCCAAGCGTTCCGGCGGGAACGTGATCACATTGGCCAGCAAGAAAATCAGCAGCGACGCGCCCGTGAAGGTCAGGCCCCCGGCCGAAAGGTTCGGCTCGAGCAATGGCCGCCGGACCATGACCGGATCGAGCAGCAGTCGGGCCGCGAAAAAACCGCCGATCACAAACAGCCAGACGTATCCGCCTTCGATCAGAACCTGGTTCTGCTTCTGAAGGCCGTAGTACAGCAGCAACAAGGCGGGCGAGAAGGCGATCAACCCGACCAGATCCAGATTCCGCACGCTCCACAAGCGGTGGAATTTGAAATAGGTGCCGATCATCATCAGGGCCGAAATATAGGCCCAGGTGGTCGGATTCAACCTATAGTCGAAGAGAATTTCCTGCATGAGAATTTAAGATACACGGCTGGCGGGAGTTTGCAACCCCCCTGAGAGGCGCTCCGGCGGATGGAAATTCGACAATTCAATCGCTCCTGGCCCCGGGATTTCGGATCCCCACCCCCGTTGTCGCCCGATATTGGCAGGGATATAATCAGGGATTCGGTTTTGGGCCAGGGCCCAAAACGAGTCCGCAGAGAAACAAGAGGGGCGGCGGGCGAAGAACGCCGGCCATTGCGTGGTTATCGGTTAGACGCCGTTTCCGGTTCTCCGCGGTTTTACAAAAACGACCGGCCAAGAGAAAAATCTACGCCCCGCGTTGCGGGGTGGCCAATCTCACTATAGAGAAGAAGGAGAGTTATCGTGGCAATTCGAGTTGGAATCAATGGGTTCGGCCGCATCGGACGTTTGGTGTTCCGCGCCATCTGCGATCAGGGCCTGCTGGGCAAAGAAATCGAAGTCGTTGCCGTGAACGACATCGTCTCGGCCGACAATCTGGCTTACCTGGTCAAGTACGATTCGATCCAAGGCAAGTTCCCGGGCAGCGTCCACAGCGAGAAGTCCAGCCCCAGCGTCGCCGAAGACGACGTGCTGGTGGTCGACGGCAACAAGATCAAGTGTCTGGCCATCAAGGACGGCCCGGCCGCCTTGCCGTGGAAAGACCTGAAGGTTGACATCGTCGTCGAATCGACTGGCCTGTTCACCGACGCCACGAAGGCGAAGGGCCACCTCGAAGCCGGCGCGAAGAAGGTCATCATCTCGGCTCCCGCCAAGAACGAAGACATCACGCTCGTCTTGGGCGTCAACGGCGACAAGTACGATCCCGCCAAGCACAACATCATCTCGAACGCAAGCTGCACGACCAACTGCTTGGCCCCGGTCGTCCACGTCTTGCTGAAGGAAGGTTTCGGGATCGAAGAAGGCTTGATGACGACGATCCACAGCTACACCGCCACCCAAAAGACCGTTGACGGTCCGTCGAAGAAGGACTGGAAG
>JAEWUR010000079.1 GCA_023397045.1 Planctomycetota bacterium | reverse complement strand
TCTTCACCTCGACCTCGTTTTCGGCCGCTTCGGATCCGGTTTCCCCGGGCTTCGGTTCGTCCTCGACGGCAACGGTCTCGGGTCGGCCCGACAATCGCACGGCAACGCGTTCGGTCTCCTGATCCAGATCGACGCTGTCCAGATCGGATCGGCGTCGGTTGTTGATCTTTTTCGCATAGGCCGTACCCACCTGCATGACGCCTCGTCCCAGCCCTCGGGTTGGTTTGCCGACGATCCAGGCCAGCGTTCGGATGAGCACATAGTCGGTGCACAGAAGCAATCCGCCGAGGATCATGCTGACGGCGACGATGTAGGCGCCCAGGTTGGCGAACTGGGTCTGTAGCAGGGCCTTGCCCGTGACGCCGAGGTAACCTCCCGCCCCGATCACAGGACCGGGCGACAGCCACGGCACGGCCAACGCGGCGAAGGTCGTCACGCCCAGCACGGAGAGCAACCAACCGCAAAGCCGTACCCACGGTTGACCGACGTCGCGCCGCATCAACAGAACGGCATCGAACACAGCGAGCGAAACGAGCAGGTAATAGGCGCCGATGCCGAACAATTCGAACAGGTGACGGCTGATCAATGCCCCCCAATAGCCGCACATGTTGACCGGCTTGGAGTGCTGAGGATAGACCAGATTGGCCATCGGATCGGCCGGATCGTAACTCAACAGCGCGGCCGCAAGAAAAATCACGGCCGCCAGCAGCACGAGCGCCAGCAGATCGAGTTTCAGATTACGATTTTCGAGCATCGCGTCGCCAATGCCTCTCGTCTATCGTGGTATCGTCCCTCCAGGAGGTCCGAAAACAATCGAACGCGACCGCGCCCTGCCGCTTGCCCGAGAGACATCACCCCAAAAACCCTCGCGTCGGTCATAACCGCTAGGAAAGGTCGTCGACCGACCGTAGTATCTGCGGATTGGAACGGGAAAACCGTGTTCTGAGAACCGGTTTTTCGGATTGGGTCAACGTTTAATAGGGCCTTCTTGTTTCGAGGGGGGATCGGCCGTAGAATGCGTTTTTCCGACGCCAACCGCGATTTCCAATCGTTCTCGGTGTCAGTTTTTTCATAAAACTTCTACTAAAAACACAGTTAGGGCTCCCTGCGGACCAATGAACGCCAATACTTGTACGCCGCTGTTGTTCGAGATGTCCAAACCCGGTTGCCTCGCGGCTCGAATGCCCGAGTGCGACGTGCCCCAAAAAACCTTGGACGAACTGCTGCCGCGCGGCGCGCTGGCCGAGGCGCCGTTGCCGCTGCCTGAACTTTCCGAACCGGACATTGTGCGGCATTTCGTGCGGCTTTCGGCCCAAAACATGTCGGTCGACGCGAATTTCTATCCGCTGGGCTCGTGTACGATGAAGTACAACCCGAAGCGGAACGAGCGGCTCGTCTCGCTGCCGGGCATGGCCGACTTGCATCCGTATCAGCCCGAATCGACCTTGCAGGGCATCTTGGCGCTGTTGCAGCGATCCCAGCATTTTCTGGCCGAGATCGCCGGACTGCCGGCCGTTTCGCTTCAACCTGCCGCCGGGGCACACGGCGAGATGACGGCCCTGCTCGTCGCGGCCGCCTATTTTCGCGATCGGCAAGAGAAACGCACGACGGTGCTGATCCCGGACGCCGCCCACGGAACGAATCCCGCTAGCGCCGCGATGGCCGGCTTCACGATCGTGCCGGTGAAGAGCACGGCCGACGGTTTTGTCGATGTCGACGAGTTGGCCGCGAAGCTCAACGACCAAACCGCCGTCTTCATGATTACCAACCCCAACACGCTGGGGTTGTTCGAGCCGCGAATGAAACAGATCGCCGAAATGGTCCACCAGGCCGGCGGGCTGGTCTATCTCGACGGGGCCAACATGAACGCGATCTTGGGCGTCTCTCGGCCCGGCGATTTCGGGGCCGACCTGATGCACTTCAATCCGCACAAGACCTTCAGCGGCCCTCATGGCAGTGGCGGTCCCGGCGCGGGACCGATCGCCGTCACGGAAGCCTTGGCGCCCTTCCTGCCGACGCCGATCGTCGTGAAGGACGGTCAAGGGTATCACCTCGACTACGACCGGCCGAAATCGATCGGCCGCGTGCGGAGTTTCTTCGGAAACGTCGGGGTTCTCGTTCGCATGTATTGTTACATTCGCACGCACGGCCCCGACGGCCTGCGACGCATTGCGGAAGATGCCGTACTGAACGCGAACTACCTCCTTTCGCAGGTCAAGGACGTGTTGCTGGTGCCGCACGGCGACCGCTGCATGCACGAGTTCGTGGCGTCGGCCTCGAAGGTCAAGTCCGAACGCGGCGTCTCGGCAATGGATATCGCCAAGCGGCTGCTCGACCACGGCTATCATGCCCCGACGGTCTATTTCCCGCTGATCGTGCCCGAGGCGATGATGATCGAACCGACCGAGACCGAGAGCAAAGCGACGCTCGACGGTTTTGCCGCGGCGATCCGATCGATCCTTGCCGAGCCCGCCGAGCCGTTGCACGACGCCCCGTTGGGTACGGCCATCTGTCGCCCCGACGAAGTCGCGGCCGCTCGCAAACCGGTGCTGCGGTGGAGAGGTGAGTGATGACGGCGGACGGCTCGTTTGTTCTGCTCATCGATCCACCTTCGCCCGGTGCTTGGAACATGGCGGTCGACGAAGCGTTGCTCGAAGCGGCCGAGGCCGAAGGGCAATGCACCTTCCGATTCTACCAATGGCAAGAACCAACGCTGTCGCTGGGCTATTTCCAGACCTATGCCGATCGATGGCAGCACGAGGCGAGCCGGCAGTCGGCCGTCGTGCGCCGTGCAAGCGGCGGCGGCGCGATCATGCACGACCTCGAATTGACCTACAGCGTCGCCGTGCCGATGAACCATTCGCTGGCGGTCAATCGATTAGGTTTCTATAAGGCCATGCATCTGGCGTTGATCGACGCGCTGGCCGGTTGGGGCGTCTCGGCGTCCTTGTTCGAGGAGAAGCCGGGACGACCAGCGGATGCGGCCCCCCCATTTCTGTGTTTTCAACGGCGTGCGTCGGGCGACGTGGTTGTTGGCAAAACAAAAATCTGCGGAAGCGCGCAGCGGCGATCCAAAGGCGCGGTCCTCCAGCACGGCAGCGTACTCCTCGCTCGATCAACTGCCGCACCAGAGTTGGACGGGCTGGCCGAACTGGTCGATAAAGAAATAAAGGCCCATGCGTTAATCGAAGCCTGGCTGGCCATGCTTCAACGGGCGATGCCGTTAATATGGCAAAATGGGGGGCTATCTGATGGCCAAATTCGGCGAGCAACGGCATTGGCAACGCAAAAATATGCCGCTTCCGATTGGATTGAACATCGCGGACGTCCTGGAAATCTTTGACGCCCGCTCCGAAATTTGATAGGATCAAGAAAGAAGCAGTGGAAAGCTAGTTAGACTGCACACTACTTTCGGGGGTGCTGTTATTTGAAACTGCAAACTCTTCACTAGCCGGGGTGCGGGCAATGGGCATGAAACTGGTCGTCATCGGCGGGAAGCAGGCGGGAATGGAAATTCCCGTGAAGGGGCCGAAGTTCATCATCGGCCGAGGCGAAGGTTGTCATCTTCGCTCGCATAGCCATACGATCAGTCGAAAACATTGTCTCATTTCCATCGCAGAAAACGAAGTTACGATCGAAGATCTCGGCAGCACCAACGGCACGATTGTCAACGGCGACAAAATTCTAAAACGACATCCCATCCACAACGGCGATCATCTCACGATCGGCAAGTTGGAAGTCGAAGTGCGATTGCCGAGCGCCGCCGCCGAGACGAAGCCGGCCGAAGCCCAATCGGCCGTGAAGAAATCGCCCGGGGCGAAGGCGTCGGCCACACCCAACGACGATCTGGAAATCAGCAAATGGCTTTCGGAAGACAGCGACGACGATTCGCCCCAGACCATTCCGGCAGCGAAGAAGCCGGACGCCGACCAGAGCTCCCTAACCATCCATGATACGATCGCCGGCCATCCGACCGACGACACGACGACCACGATGCCCGTCGATCCGAACCCGGCGAAACAGAAAAAGGCGCCGATCTCGATGACGGGGCGATTCAAAGCACCGCCGAAACCCAAGGCCGAGAGCAGTCGTTCCGCGGCCGAAGAGATGTTGAGGCAATTTTTCCCGGGGAAGAAACCGTGAAAGCCGCTCAGCCCGCCAAAAAATCGTCCGCCCTGCTTGGAATGGCGTTTGACAACGACGACGGCGAAACCCGCCTCACCCGCGGAAAGAATTTCATCCTGGTCGGCGGTTGCCAGGAAACGCATGCCATCATGCAGGAAACCGCGATCAAGATCAACGAGCAACTCGACAAACGCAGCAAGCGTTTGGAGGACGTTTCGGTCAACGAGCTGCGCACCATCTGCCGCGACGTCGCGCAATCGGTCCGCGCCGAGTGAGCCGGTCCGTCACACGTCTTCTTCGCTCGATTGCAGCCAGCGCCGCCACTGCGGAAGGTGTTCCATACAGATCAACAGCCCGCGAGCGACGGCCGTCAACGGGTCGGACGTGATTCGGACGGGCAGGCCGGTTTGCTCGTTCAGATAACGATCGATGCGCTGCAATAGCGCACCGCCGCCGCAAAGAACCAGCCCGTTCTCGACCAGATCGGACGCCAGATCGGGACTGCATCCATCAAGGACGTTTTTCACCGCGTCGAGGATCTCGCGGAGCGGATCGGCCAGCGCTTGGCGGATCTCTTCGCTGGTGACCGTGGCGCGGCGCGGTAGTCCGCTGACGGCGTCGATGCCGCTGATCTCCATCGAACGCTCTTCCTCCAACGCATAGGCGCTGCCGATGTCGATCTTCAGCCGTTCGGCGGCCGTCAGTCCGATGCGGAGATTGAAGTGGCGTCGGAGATAGTCGACGATCGCCTGATCCATCCGATCGCCGCCGGTGCGGACCGATTGGGCGGCCACGGTGTCGCCGAGACTCATCACGGCCACCTCGGTCGTTCCGCCGCCGATGTCGCAAACCATGCTGGCCGTCGGCTCGGCAATCGGCAAACCGACGCCGATGGTCGCCGCTTTGGCCTCGGGCATCAACCAAACCTGGCCTGCGCCGGCGCGGTGAACGCTGTTGAAGACGGCTCGTTTTTCGACCGGCGTGATGCAGCCGGGGATGCCCACCAACAGACGCGGACGAAGCCGACGACCGGGACGTTGCGCCTTGCGGAGCAGATAGCGCAGCATCGCCTCGCAAAGTTCGAAGTCGGCAATCACGCCGTTGCGCAACGGTCGAACGACGGTGATCGAGTCGGGCGTTCGCCCTTCCATCTGTTTCGCGAGATGCCCAACCGCGCAGCCACCGGAGAGAATTCGGCCGGTGCCCTGCTGGACGGCCACGATCGACGGCTCGTTCAAGACCAACCCTTCGCCGGCGATCGAAATCAGCGTGTTCGCCGTTCCCAGG
>JAEWUR010000063.1 GCA_023397045.1 Planctomycetota bacterium | reverse complement strand
GGTTTGGTTCGAGATGGGCTGACGGACGATCTTGGGGCCACCGCCGCCAAAACTCATGCCGCCACCGCCTCCGCCCGGCCCGCTGCCGAACGTCGTGGTCGTCGATCCCTCGCCGCCGGGTTTCGCGATCTTGAATTTATGAACCGTAATCAATGCGTCGATCAGCGGCTTGATCGCCGACCGATCTTTCATCTTGCCCAGACCGTAGGCGGCCCGATTGACGACGATGTTGTCGCGATCCTTCAGCTTGCCGACGTAATAGGAGACGACCTCCGGCCACTGTTTCCCTTCCAGGTAATCGATGCACGTCAGCCGGACTTCCTCGACCTCGTCGTAAATCGACGCGATCGCGATGGCTCGGGCGGCGTCGGGCACGCCAATGTTCGCAAGTCCCTCGATGTACAACACTCGGGCCGCCGGCGCCGCGTCATCGCGAAGCGCGACGGTCAGCGCCTTGATAGCCGCCGGATCCGCGATCGTCTGAATGTTCTCGCGAGCCTCCTGGCCACGATTGCCGTCCAGCCAACTGCGCCATAGCTTGATCTTCTGGAACCACTCCTGCTGTTCGCCTTCTTTCTTCTGTTTCTTTTCGACCAGATCGATTTCCTGCTGGGTCTTCCATGCCCCTTTGTATTTGATGTATCCCCGCTGCGTCATGAGTTCATCGCGGGTGGCCCATTGGCCGTTGGTTTTGGAATAGCCGAGAGCCCGGCGGGCGTCGGCATGATCGGGATCGAGTTCGATCACGCGCTGCAAGTGTTTTTCGCGCTGCTTGGTCAGCCGGGAATGGCTTCGGCACCACTCGGCCAGTTCCCACTGGGCCGCCGCCGTATCGGCATACGTCGGCCGTATCCGCTCATATTCTTCTTCCTCAGGCTGAACGCGAATCACCTTGTCGATCTGCGAGGCGTCGAGTTCCATTTTCGCGCCGCCGTCGACCGCGATCTCGTATTTTTTGGGGTGCGTTTCGTCCCGGTTGAGCCATTGGCCGACGACTTGCCCCCCGTTGTGCAACACGAAGATCTCGGCCGATGCAGGTCTCGCCGCCATGCACGCCAAAACGATCGTCGGTAGGGCAAAAATCGATCTCATGTCTTCCAGTATACGGGCCATCGCGTCAGCCCGGCAACGGAATTCCCTCCCGTTGAGGGTTTCTAGCGGTTTTTCCGGCGACACCCCCCAAATTGGCCTAGAAGTCATTCCCGGTTATCGGCTAATTTGTCTCCCGGTCCGCAATTGTCCGTTTGCGTCGTAAATCGCGTGGTTTCCCAGATGGCCAAGCAACTACCCTTTATCCTGTTGATCCTCGTTGCGGCCGGCGGCGTCTATTTCTTCATGAACTACGAAGTTCAGCGGCAGGCGATCGACGGCAAGCCGGCCTATTGGAGGATCGTGCCGCGAGGTGCAGCGGTTCCGGACGAAACGGCCTCGCAAACGATGTCGGCATTGCCGCCGCGACCGACGATTCGAATTGCCGCCTATCAACTCGGGCGGCTCGACGACGCTAAACTGGCCGATCCTCGCGTGAACGACATCTTGATGCGGTTGCTTTCCGGCTTCGATCTGATCGCCGTCGAGGGCGTCCGCGGCAAAAACCAGGGCGTGCTGGTGCGGTTGGTCGAGCAGCTCAACGCCACGTCCGGCCGAAGCTACGATTTCGCCACGTGTCCGACGCAGCAGCGCGATGCCCTGGAACATTTCAGCGCGTTCATCTTCGATCAAGGACGCATCGACGTCGATCGGACGACCGTGCGGTTCGTCGAGGACCCGATGGGCCGGTTTCGAATCAAGCCGTTGGCCGGTTCGTTCCGGGCGCGTGGTCCCGACCCGGCCGAGGCGTTCACGTTCACGCTCGTCAATGTCGAGACCGATCCCGAACGCGCCGCCGCCGAATTGGACCTGTTGGCGAGCGTGTTTCGCGCCGTTCGCGACGACGGCCGCAATGAAGACGACGTCATCCTGCTGGGCAATTTGCAGAGCGACGATCAGCACTTGGGCCAGCTCGGCAAGCTGTTGGGCGTCTCCGCGCTCCTGTCGGGCGTGCCAACCACCGTGCGCGGCGCAAGCCTGCTCGACAACATTTTGCTCGATCGTCGAGCGACGAGCGAATTCACCGGCCGGGCTGAAGTCGTCGACATGATGCGCGAGTTCGAGTTGACCATGCCCGGCGCCCAACAAGTCTCCGACCACCTGCCTATCTGGGCCGAGTTCAGCGCCTACGAAGGCGGGAGGAGATGAGGGTCGAGAGTCGAGAGTCCAGAGTCGAGAGGCTGGAGACTGTCAACCAACTCGTACTCTCGACTCTAGGCTCTCAACTCTCGACTCTCGACTTCCCAATCCATGCAACTGACTTCCCGATTTCGCGAGGCCCTTGATTTCGCCGCGACGCTGCATGCCGAGCAGCGGCGCAAGGCGTCGGGCGAGCCGTACATCGCGCATCTGTTGGCCGTGACAGCCTTGGTACTCGAACACGGCGGCAACGAGGACGAGGCAATCGCCGCACTGCTGCACGACGCCGCCGAAGATCAAGGCGGTCGGGCGACTCTCGAAGAGATTGTTCGCCGGTTCGGTCCCAACGTCGCCCAGATCGTCGAGGCGTGTTCCGATGCTCTTGTTATGCCGAAACCGCCGTGGCGCGAACGGAAAGAAACGTTCATTGCGCGACTGGCGACCGCCTCGGATTCGGTCCGGCTCATCACGGCGGCCGACAAGCTGCACAACGCCCGTTCGATCGTGCGAGAACTCCGTGGCGACGGCGAATCGGTCTGGGCCTTCTTTCGCGGCGGCCGCGACGGCACGCTCTGGTACTATCGCTCGATCCTCGACGTGCTCCTGCAGAAGGGCAATCCCGACCTGATCGAAGAACTCGAGCGCGTCGTTCGGGAGATGGCGTCGATATCGGCGGCCGACCCTTCTCCGCCACGCTGATTTCCGCGCCAATCGCCGCCGCGCCCCCATTCGCGGGGGTGATAATCCGAACAGCCGAACCTTCGGCACGCCCCGCTGTCCATTCCAATGACGCTCACCGCTTGAATTGGGTGGGAGTGGGCTTTATGCTTAATTGTTTGGTAAAAATTGGCAGATCAGAAGGTATCGTTGTGGCGACCCCGACCGACAAATCGAATCTACCACCAGGACAGCCCACGAGCGGGGCCGACATCGTCGTCCAGAGCCTCGTCAATCACGGCGTGGATACGGTTTTTTCGTATCCCGGCGGCGCGGCCATCCCCCTACATCAGGCTTTCACGCGATTTCGCGACAAGATTCGCGTGATTTTGCCACGACATGAGCAAGGCGGCGGTTTTGCAGCCCAAGGCTACGCTCGATCCACCGGCAAGATCGGCGTCTGCACCGCCACCAGCGGACCGGGCGCTACGAATCTGGTGACGGCCATCACCGACGCCAAGCTCGACGGCATTCCGATGTTGGCCATTACCGGTCAGGTCGGCACGCCGGTTATCGGCACCGATGCGTTTCAAGAGACGCCCATCGTCGAAGTCTGCCGCAGCGTGACGAAACATCACTACCTGGTGACCGACGTGAAGGACATCGTGCGAATCATGCGCGAGGCCTTCCATGTGGCCACGACGGGTCGACCGGGCCCGGTGTTGATCGACGTTCCCAAAGACGTGCAGAATCAGGTGACGACGCCCGACTACAACGCACCGATGCAGTTGCCCGGCTACCACATGGACGACCGGCTCGCGTCGGCTTCCGACGTGGCCATGGCCGCGTCCATGATCCGTGCGGCGCAACGTCCGGTGATCTACGCCGGCGGCGGCGTCATCGCCTCCGGCGCAAGTGAACAGCTTGCGGCATTGGTCCAAAAAACCGGCATTCCCGTGACGACCACTCTGACGGGCATCGGGTGCTTTCCCGGCGACGATCCGTTGTCGCTCGACATGCTCGGCATGCACGGCAGCGTCTATGCCAACTACGCCGTGGATAACTCCGATCTGCTGATTGCGCTCGGCGTCCGATTCGACGACCGCGTGACCGGCAAGGTGTCGGCGTTTGCGGCGCGGGCGAAGGTGATCCACGTGGACATCGACCCGTCGGAAATTGCGAAGATTCGCAAGCCCGAGCTGCCGATCGTCAGCGATGTGAAATACTTCCTGGACGAATTGAACAGAATCGTCGAGGCCCCGTCGATCGAGGAATGGGTGCGCAAGGTGGCGAAATGGAAACACGACGAGCCGTTCCGTTACGACATCGATTTCGACGGCATCCTGGCGCAGCATGCGATCAGCGAGCTTTACCGCCTTACCCGCGACCGCGACGCGATCATTGCGACCGGCGTGGGCCAGCATCAGATGTGGACCGCACAGTATTATAAGTTCCGCAAGCCGCGCCGTTGGCTTTCGAGCGGCGGGCTTGGCACGATGGGTTTCGGCCTGCCGACGGCCGTTGGCGCGAAGGCAGCCTGGCCCGACCGGCTCGTGGTTGACATCGACGGCGACGGCAGCATCCTGATGAACATCCAGGAAATGGCCACCTGTTACACCGAAAAGCTGCCGGTCAAGGTGATGCTGTTGAACAACATGCACCTCGGCATGGTCGTGCAATGGGAGGATCGCTTCCACGCAGCCAACCGCGCCCACACGTATCTGGGCCTGATCGACGATCCCGAGGCCATCGGTCACGGCAACGGCATCACGCCGGAGCATCGGTATCCCGATTTCGTGACGATCGCTCGCGGATTCCACTGGCAGGGGCGCCAAGTCTCGAAGAAATCCGAGTTGGCCGGCGCGATCCAGGAGATGATCGATTCGAAGACTCCGTATCTGCTCGACGTGCAGGTGCCCTATCAAGAGCACGTGTTGCCCATGATCCCCGCTGGAATGACCGTCCGCGATTTGATTAAGGAGTGAAGCTATGGTCGACAGAATCGCCGTTGATTCCCGGATCCATTTCGGCAGACCGTGTGTTGTCGGGACGCGAATTCTCGTGCAGGATGTACTCGAACTTGTCGATCAAGGCATCCCGTACGAGGCCATTGTAAAAGATTACTATCCCGACTTGTCCCCCGATGACATCCACGCCTGCATGAGGTATGCGATCGCCTTGGTGACGGCCGAGGAAGTCCATCTGACAACCGCCGAGACATGAGGTTTCTGTTAGATCAGGACGTCTATGCCAACACCGGCCGTTTCTTGCGCGGCTTGGGGCATGATGTCGTCTTCGTGTCGCAAATCGGGTTATCTCAAGCGTCGGATGAGCAACTACTTCAAGTTGCCGGAAAAGAGAATCGCATCCTAGTAACGCGGGATCGCGACTACGGCAATCTCGTTTTCGTCAAGAGAATCCGGGTTGGGGTCTTGTATCTCAGGATGCCGCCGGCCATGCAGGCGGCGGTGCATGACGAGCTTGAAATCGTGTTGAAATCCTACACGGAAGAAGACCTGCGAAGAATGTTCGCGGTCGTAGAGCCCGGAAGACATCGCATCCGAAGGTTATGCGAATGATGCAAATTGGTCTTTGGCGTTGCCGTTTCACTTGCTATGTGATGCCAGCACATTCAACAATCTCCCAACCATCTCCTCGGTGTGGTCGAACGTTAGGCTCACCCGCAAACACGCCTCGCCCTCGGGCACGGTCGGCGGACGAATCGCCGGAACGAACAATCCGCGATCGCGCAGTTTGGCCGACATCTGCAAGGCGCGTTCTTCCTCGCCGACGACCAGCGGAATGATCTGGCTGGCCGAGGGACCGACGTTCCAGCCTTGCCTTTTGAGTTGTTCTCGCAGCCGGTCGGCATTCTCCAACAATTGTCGACGCCGATGCGGCTCGTCGCAAACGATGTCGACGGCCTTCTGCGCCGCGGCGGCTGTCGAAGGCGGCGAGGCCGTCGAAAAAACATAGGGCCGGGCGCGATTCACGAGCCACTCGATCAACGACTGGCGGCCGGCAACAAATCCGCCAATGCTGCCAATCGCTTTGCTCAACGTGCCGATGCGAATGTGGACGCCGTCTTCGACGCCGAAATGTTCGCAGACGCCTCGGCCTTGGTCGCCGAAAACGCCGGTGGCGTGGGCCTCGTCGACCAGCAGCATTGCCGAGTGCCGCTCAGCCAATTCGACCAGCTCGGGCAATGGGGCCAGATCGCCGTCCATGCTGAACAGGCCGTCGGTGACGATCAGACGCCGCCGATATTCCACGCCGTCCGATAGCAGGGAAGCCAAGCGTTCGCAATCGGTGTGCGGATAGACTCGAACGTCGGCCCGCGACAACCGGCATCCATCGAACAGACTGGCGTGGTTTTTTCGATCGCAGTAGACCGCATCGCCCGGTCCGACCAGCGCGGCAATCGTGCCGGTGTTCGCGGAAAAACCGGACGTGAAGACCAGCGCGGCCTCGACGTCTTCGAACTCGGCCAATCGTTGGGCCAATCGCTGATGGGCGTTCGTGTGGCCGGTGACCAGTGGGCTGGCCCCGCTGCCCCAACCTTCCTTGGCGACGGCGTCGGCCGCGGCTTCGGCCAATCGAGGATCGGCTGCCAGACCGAGATAGTCGTTCGACCCGAAATTGACGAGTCGAAGACCGTCGATCGATGTGCAGGCGGTCTGGGGACCGATACGCAAACGCCGAAACCGGCGCAGGCGTTGTCTCTCCAGCGAGGCGAGTTCGTCATCAATCCAGGCGAGCGGGTCCATGGGAAAATGATAACAGGTGGGGCGGCATTGCGAAACCGCAAGCGGTTTGCAGACTCGTTTATTCTAACCACGATCCACTGTCCACTGCCCACTACTTCCGTGGCCCAAACAGCCGATCGAGTTGTTTGTTCAACTCGCCTTCGATGACGTTTTCGGCGGCCTTCTGCATGAACTGCCGGGTGAGGTCCTGCAACACCCGCTGGTCGAGTTGCGGCTTGCTGAGCGTTCCGCCGATGGGAATGCGAATCGTTTGTCCCTGTAATGCTTGGGCAGCCATGGGATTTTGTTGTGCCCATTTCGGCGGCACCGGCATCTCGGCCATGATGGCCAACGATTGATCGAAGCCGACCGAGCCGTAGGTGCGAATCGTCAACTCGGGAAAGATCAGTTCGAGCCCTTGATGATAGACCCGACCACCGACCATCCGGAACTGGACGACCGATTCCTTGCCCAATTTGGCGGGCGCTTCGCGTCCGAGAATGATCGCAAACGCGCGGATCAACGGGCCCGGTCCCACTTCAACCGAATGGACCGTGAACCGGCCGGCCAATTCGCCCTGCGACGGGTTACTGATCGGGATGCGACAGCCGTCGAGGTCGACCGAGAACTTGCCTTGAGCGGTTGCCACGTCGGCGAGCACCGGCGCGATATACTTCAGCATGTTTGCGCACAGCACCGGGTCGATTTGGATCTGTTGCGCCAACGGCCCGCGCGGCAACGTCAATTCCATCGGCTCGGGCGTCATCCGCACGGTCGGCGCCAAGTGCATTCGCCCTTGGCTGACGGTCAGATCGAGCGGTTCGATCTTCAGCAAGCCATCGGCCATCGCGGCCTTCAACTGGCCGCTGCCGACCTGGAGCCCGTAGATGTTTGCCCGATCCCAACTCAAGCCTGCGGCCGAAGTGCTTGTGGCCAGTGCGAACGGTCCGCGGAAATACGCCGGCGACGAGCCTCGGCCGACGATTCGCACGCCCGGGCCGAGATACGGTCGCAGCAATCCGGCCAACCGTTCCATGTCGTAGCCGATCTGTCCGTTGATGTCGGCATTTTGAACGCCACTAACGGGTGCGACGCGGCCTGCAAGTCCCGCCGCCACGACGCTCGATGTCAACTCGCATTTCGTAAGTTGGGCCGTGCTGGTCTGCGTGTTGTAGTCGCCCTGAGCAACCAATTGGACTTTCGGCTCCTGGAATTGTTGGCCCGACGAATCGACCACCGCCAGATTCGTCAGCGCGGTCGTCGTGTCGCCTCGAATCACGCCGGCCGATTGGCTGAATTGGGCCGTGCCGTTCAATTGGCCGGCCAATCGCCACGTCGACGGGCTGGCCGGATCGGAAAACCATTGCCGCAGTCGGGCGGCATCGCCCTGATACTTCAGTGAGCCGGAAAGCTCCATCTCGCCGTTCTCGGGCAGAGCCATCACAAGGTTGTTCGCGTGGACGGCCACCGTCGCGCAATTCACAACGCCCGGGTCGATCCGCAGCCGGCGTTGCGACTGGTCCCAAGAGCCGGTGAGCGTGGCGTCAAATTTCGGTTCGTTCAGGTTCACCCAAGGCGACGCGACGATCAGCGGCGTGGCATTCAGCGCGGCTTGACGCAACTCGACATTCTTGGCCGAGGCGGTGCCGTCGACGACCAACGTATAGCCACCGGTCAAGCGGCATTCCTTCGTCGGCATCCACGCAGCCAATCGGCCCGGCCAATTTTGCAGTTGACCTTGGGCTTGCACATGCAACGGCCAGGTGCCGCCCGATTCCAGATTGGCGACGGGCTGGGTCAGCCGGGCCTCGATCTTGTCTTCGCCGCTTTCGATGTTGAGCATCGCCGAGTCGATCCGCGTCTGGACGCTCAGGTCGGTCTGTCCCTTGGCCGAAACGACAGCATGCAGGTCCTGCTCGGTCCATGCCGGTTGGTCGGGCAGGCCAAGCTGGAAATTGTGCAATCGAACTTCGACGTCGGCGTCGAACATTTTGGCGGCCGACCGCTTCCAGTTGAGATTTCCCCATCCTTCGCCCGCCATGCGCATCGATCCCAGGTCGACGAACTGGCCAAGCTGATCAGACAACTGTTGCAGATTGAAGCTGAGCGAAGCGGCCAGCGCGTCGGGAGTCCCGTTCGCGTGCATCTTCAAGAAGTCCGACTCGCATTGCAGCTTGTCGACGATCGGGCCATCGGCCGTTTCGTGAACGTCGGCCGTCAACGACATCGGCCGCTGCCATGCAATCTCCCGGCCCGAGGCCGTGGCCGTCAGTTTGTCGGCGCTCAACTGTCCGTGCCAGACCATGCCTTGCGATTCGGGCCGGCTCGTGAAGGTCGCGTCGACCTGGCCCGAGCGAATCTCGACTTGCTCGCGCAGTCGCAGCGTTGCCGGCAGAAGCCGGGCGAGTCGCGCCAGGTCGACTCGGCCGCGTATGTCATGTTGTTGTCGCAACAACGAATCGACCGATACGCCGTCCTTCTCGCCGAGTTTCATCGTACTCGACACCAGCACGTTGCCGACATCGCAATCGAGCGACGTTTGATCGATCTGAATCGTATCGCCCTGCCACGAGGCCTGGCAGACGGCGTTGAGGCGTTCCAGTTGCACGATATCGGTCTGCAGCGCGGGCGTGGTCAGCGCGAAACCATCGGCGCGGACGTTCGCTTGCAGGGTATTCTTGCCGGACTTGTCGCCCCAGGACGCCGCCACGTTGGTCGAAACCATACCGTCGCAGGTCGTGCCCGAGGCGAAACGTTCGGCCAGCGGGCGGAACATGCCCAAGGGCAACTCGGCCGTGCTCAGCGTGGCCTCGCCAGCGCCGGCATTGATTTTCGCGCTGGCCGACAGCTTGCCGGGATGCTTCGCGTCGGGCAGGTCGGCCGAGGCCGTCGCGGTCAACGGTCCGTTGACGCCTTCGGACATATCGATATTGACCGTCGCCTTGTCGACCTGCCATGTCTGGCCGGTGCGCTCGTCGGTGACCGTGAGCGTGCCCTCGACCATCTCGAAGGACATCGCCATGTTGTTGGACGACGAACTCGACTCGTCCTCTTCCGATGCGG
>JAEWUR010000705.1 GCA_023397045.1 Planctomycetota bacterium | reverse complement strand
AACCGACGCCGTGACTCGATCGGCCAGCGATTCGGCGATTGTTCCCCGCAGATAATTGCTGCCGCGTTTGATCTGCTCGACTTCGGTGAGTTTTTCGGGCGGCGGATTAGGTATCGGAAGCTGGGCCATGCTTTCGTGTCCGTGAAATGCTGTGATTGACATTTGCAGATGCAGTATTACCGTACCTTGTCCCAGGCATGGCCGTCAATACACATCGCGTTGATAACGGTTTTGTTGCTGTAGATTGGCGACATAATCCCGGGCCTGTTGCTCGGTGAGGCCGCCCTCTTGCCGGACGATGTCGGTCAATGCCCGATGAACGTCCGGCGCGAGCCGTTTTTCGTCGCCACAGACGTAGAAATAGGCCCCCTCTTGCAGCCATGCGTAGATGTCGCGGCTCTGTTCGAGCATTCGGTGCTGAACGTAGCATTTCTGCGCCGTGTCGCGCGAAAATGCCACGTCCATGCGAGTCAGCACCCCCAGTTTTCGCCAACGAAGCCAGTCGGTCTGATAAAGAAAATCGGTGTGAAATCGCCGATCGCCGAAAAAGAGCCACGCCCGGCCGTTGGCGCCGGCATCCTCGCGATCCTCCAAAAACGATCGGAACGGCGCGACGCCCGTACCGGCCCCGACCATAATGATCGGGGCATTCGGATCGGCCGGCAGCCGGAAGTTTGGATTGCCGTTGACGTAGACTGACACTCGATGTTCCATCGGAACGCAACGCGAGCAGAAGGACGAGCAAGTCCCCAGCCGATCGCGATCGTGCGCATGGTATTGGAGCAGGACGACCGTCAGATCGACCTCGTCGGGATTCGCTCGATGGCTGCTCGATATTGAATAGAGCCGAGGCGGAATCCGGCGAAGGATCCGCACAAAATCTCGCGCCGGTGTGCCCGCCAACGAATAGTCGCGAACCAGATCGAGCAGGTCGCGGCCCGGTAGGTAATCGTACAGCTCGGTCTCCGGCCGATTTTTGACCAAATCGATCAGCCCGTCGCGCGAAAACACCGAGGCCTTCTCCAGCAGCGGGCGCGTCAGAAGCGTGATCTCGTAATGCCTTAACAGGGCGTCGCGAACCGGCATCTCGTTTTTTCCGGCAGGCACCAACTCGTCCGGATTCCACTGCATCGATTCGAGGAACCGATCGACCAAATTGCTGTCATTTTCCGGGAAAATCCCCAGCGAATCGCCCGGCTCGAACGAAAGCCCCGAGCCTTCGAGGGACAGTTTGAGGTATCGGGTTTCCTTGTCCGAACCGCGACCGTTCAGGCAGATATTCTCCAGAACCTCGGCCTGAAACGGATGGTCGCGATCGAACGCTACGCTTGTTGGCGTTTCGGCCGCTTGAAGAATCGATCCGCCCATTGCAAAATGCGTTGTCGATACGCCGGTCTCGTTTGCCAAGACTTGGCTGACCGTCTGCATCCATTCGTCGGCCGCGTCACGATAATCGACGTCGCAATCGACGCGCCCGCAGAGTCGGCGTGCGCCCAAAGCTTCGAGTCGGCTGTCGATATCCCTGCCGGTCTGGCAATAATTCTTGTACGACAGATCGCCCAGGGCCAAGACCGAATACCGCAGGTTGGACAGTTTGGGAGCTCGCTGGCCATGAAGGAACTCATGGAACAACTTGGCTTTGTCCGGCGGCTCGCCTTCGCCGTGCGTGCTGACGATGACAAACAAGTTCTGGATCTTTTTCAGCGAGCCGGTCCGGAACTCGCTCATGCAGGTCGTCGTCACTCCCAAGCCGGCCTGCTGCAAACGCCGCGACAGCTCATTGGCGAGACGCGTCGCATTGCCGGTCTGCGATCCAAACAAGATCGTCGCTTGCTGTCCGGTCGATACGGCCGCGCCGGCCGGAGGCGCTGAGCCGCCCGGACTCTTCTGCCCAAGCTGTGACCGAATCCCATGAAGATAGCCGCCCAGCCAAATCGCTTGCTCCGGCGAGAGGCTCGGCAGTAATTGATTCAACAGGCCGACCTGTTCGGCATTGAATGGGCTGCCTTCCACGGCCAAGGGTGAAGTGCTCATAACGTTCTGCGTCCACTTCCTATACGATTCAATGTTCTATGACCTACGATCGGCCGAGATACATCAGTAATATTAGAAATATGATGATTATTTTACTCGATGTTCGGTTCTCGGCAAGAGTCAAACTTTTGGAAAATTCGCAAACCATTTGACAGTCATGGTTTGCGCCGTTTCAAGACGCCTTGGACGTTTGAAAAACCTGCTACGGCAGGTCGTCGGGGCTGGCGACGACGCGGCTTTTGACCCCCTGCTCGTCCAGGAAACGCCGGGTTTGTTCGCCGAGGCACCAGACTGGCTGGCAGAATGCGGCCGGGCCGTAGGTCTGCCGATAAACGCGTACGGCCGACGGGCTGACGAAATAGATGACGTCGTGCCGGGGCAAGGGCCGCCCCAGTGCGTCGTGCGGAATGAGGTCGTACAGTTGAACCGCTGTCGTCTGCACCTGGGAGTCCGCCAATCGCGAGGCCAACTGTTGCGGGGCGTGGGTGCCTTGGACGCAGAAAACGGATTGCCCGGCACGAAGCTTCATATCGTCGACCAATGAGGCCATCTCGCTCGACACGTCGGGCAGCAGCCCGAGTTCTTTCAGCCGAACGGCCGCCGCACCGCTGGCGGCGATCCGCGTGCCGGCCAGCGCCCGGGCATCCAGCCCCAACGTGTGTAAGTTGGCCAACAAGAAGTTTACAGCCTGTTTGTCGGTCAACACGAGCCAATCGAAGGAATTTTTCGCCAATCGAGGCAACGTCTCGCGCAAACCGTGCTGGCCCGACGCATTGTCCATCAACTGCACCGCCGGCCAGTGCAGCAGATTTCCCAGCCAATGAAAGTTGCTCGTGTCCAAACCCGTGAACAACACCGTCGGACGCTGTCGCGACGCGCGTTGCGGTGACGCGGCCTCGCCCACGATTAGCGTCGCCGGCGATGCCAGGCCGTCTTGTTGCGACTTCTGGTGAATATCGCGTAAACAACCTTCGACGCAACGTTCCCAGGCCGTCGTGCCGGACTCGACGGCGGCGGCCGGCGTGTCGGGCGACCAGCCGTCGGCCAGAAGACGCGCCGTCACCAATTCCAACGATGCCGCTCCCATCACGATGACCAACGAATCGGCACGCGGA
>JAEWUR010000557.1 GCA_023397045.1 Planctomycetota bacterium | reverse complement strand
GACCAAGAGAACCTCAATAGCCAATTATTCGCATTCCATCGTCAACTTTCCCCTGCAAGCAGTGCTGTCCCTGAAAGCATTAAAGGGGTACTAACTAACTATCCTAGATGATTCCTATGGCAATGGCAAGTTTTGCGGATCCAAGGCATCGCGATATCTCGATAGAGGGGGTCGGAGAACAAAAGAAATCGTTACCTCCGGCGCTCGCCCCAACGATCGGAGAGGCCGTCTCAAGCAGTTTTGAAGCCATTCTCATTCTACGCGGCCCGACGCCATTCGGTCCGACACATTCGACGGCGATTCTTATTTCGCGGGGCGTCATGCGGTTTGATTCCCGTAGAAAATGGCCGTTGCGACGTCGGTCTTTGCCGAAAACAGCGGAATTTCACCCGAAAAAAGCCCGAGAATGCAAAATTCCGCGAATTCCTTGCGAATTTCAGCATTTTTCGGCTTGTTTTTTTCGATGAAAGGACTTTAATCATCACGTCCACTTTGACGGTTGGACAAACTTTTACCGTCAACGGTTGGAAACGATGCGATCCGCTGTTTCGTTGCAACGTGACGCGTCGACTCGAACCGGCTGAAGTACTCAACCCCCTTACACCTCGCATGGAGGGCACGAAAAAATGGCCAAAGCAGCCAAGAAAGCTCCGACGAAGACCGAGATTCTCCAAAGCGTCGCCAATGCCACCGACCTGACCAAGAAGCAAGTCGCGGCCGTTCTCGAAGCGCTGACCGACGAGATCCGCAAGAGCCTCAGCCCGCGCGGCGCCGGCGCGTTCACCCTTCCCGGTCTGCTGAAGATCGAGAAGAAGAAGGTCCCGGCTCGTCCGGCTCAGAAGAACGTGAAGAACCCCTTCACCGGCGAACTGCAAGATCGTCCTGCCAAGCCGGCCTACAGCAAGGTGAAGGTTCGCGCGCTTCGCAGCCTGAAGGACATGGTGGCGAAGTAATTTCGCCCGCCGGCTTCACGGCCGACGCCATCCGAACAAGAGCCGCTTGTTGACGGTTTCTCCCGAAACCCGAAGACAGCGGCTCTTTTTTTATATCACGATCGCGTCGGCGCTTTCGTCGTCGTCCGGCCCCTCGGGCACAACAACCAGGGTGCCAAGGAGCGGCATCAAGACCATTCCGGCCAGAAATCCGCCGACATGGGCCCACCATGCGACTCCGCCCGAGGCCGCCATGTTCAGCGACCGTTGTCCTTCCATCACCTGAAGGACGAACCACATGCCGAGGACGATCATCGCCGGCACGTCGATAATCGTCACGAAAACGACCAAGAACACCAGGCAGCTCACCCTGGCCCAGGGCCACGTCACGGCGTAAGCGCCCAACACGGCGGCAATCGCGCCGCTGGCGCCGATGACCGGAACCATGCTGCTTGACGCCGTCAGCCAGTGCAGGCCGGTGGCCAAGAAACCGCCGACGAAATAGAGCAACAGAAAGAAAAACTTGCCAAGCCGATCCTCGACATTGTTCCCAAAAAGCCAGAGGAACCACATGTTGCTCAACAGGTGCATCCACCCGCCGTGCAGAAACATGCAGGTGACCATCGACCATGCGACCTGACGAGACGACGGCGGCAGTTCGAGAGCCCGGCGTTCGACGCGATCGCCCCAAAATGGATCGTGCGTGGCGATGTCGATCGGTACGACGATCGGTTTGTCCTGGCGAAGCTGTGCGATCCTGGCCGGAACGAAGCCGTGCCGATAGGCCCTCACCTCCTGTTGCCACTCCGGCATCCGGCTCATCCAGAAAAAGACCAACACGTTGATAATCACCAACGCATAGGTCAGGACTGGGGGATGTCTTGTCGGATTGTTATCGTAAAGAGGGAACATTTCTGCAATTTTACCACGACCGAACCGGGACGGCCACGGCTGCAAACGACCGTTTTGCCCGTTCGGCAGGGCCTATTGCCCCAATCGGGCCGATATTATAAAATATGGGAACTTGGGATTTGCGGCCGCTTGCAGCCAGACTGCTAAAGTGCCATCACCCAACGCCGGCCATTGCGCCGCTATGGTGATTCAACACGAAAACACAAGCAAGCCGCGATCGCCCTTTGGGTGCCCTCGCGGTTTTTTTATTGTCATTTACCGTCAACCATTCGAAGACGCGCGTCATCGCTGTATCCTGCGACCTGTCTCCCCAAGAATTGACCGCGCTGCTTCGAATTGAAACTGGTATTCCAGGTAGGCCATGAGCAAAACAAACAATCCGTCCGAAACGAACGATCTCGCTGCAACCGCCAAAGGGCTTTCGACCAAGGTGGTCCACGCCGGCGAAGCCCGCCAGAAGCCGGGCCACTCGATGACCGACCCGATCTTCTGCACCGCTACGTATACCTTCGCCAACACCCAGGCGGCCTTGGATTTCGTTACGTACAAACACGCACGGGATGAATACGCACGATATAGCAATCCCGGCGAGCGCGTCGTCGAACGCAAGCTGGCCGCGCTCGAAGGCGGCGAGTCGGCCGTCCTCTACTCGTCGGGCATGGCCGCCATCTCGGGCCTGCTGATGGCCAAGTTGAAGGCCGGCGACGAGGTCATCTTGTTCAACGAGTGCTACCATCGCACGCGCGAGTTGTGCCTGAAATATTTCGGCAACTTCGGCGTCGTCACCAAGCTGGTCCCAGCCTGCGATTTCCAGGCGATGGAAAACGCCATCACGCCCGCCACGCGATTTTTGATCAGCGAATCGCCGACCAACCCGCACCTGAGCGTCGTCGATGTCGAACGGGTTGCCGATCTCGGACGCCGCCGAGGGATCGAAACGATGATCGACGCCACATTGGCCACGCCGTACAACCTGCGTCCGCTCGAATTCGGCATCGACTACGTCGTCCATTCGTGTACGAAATACCTCGCCGGTCACAACGACATGCTCGGCGGCGTGGTGATCGGATCGGCCGAGAAGATCGAGCCGATCAAAAAGCTGCGCGGCGTGTTGGGCGCGGTCAACGGCCCTCACAACATCTATCTTCTGCAACGCGGCCTAAAGACGTTTGAACTCCGGATGCAGCGCCACAACGAAAACGGTCAGGCCGTGGCCGAGTTTTTGGCAAGCCACCCGAGGGTCGAAAAGGTCTACTATCCCGGCCTGCCGAACCATCCGAACCACGACATCGCCAAGCGAACGATGAAAGGATTCGGCGGCCTCGTGACGTTCCTCATCAAGGACGGCGACGCCCAGAACACCGCGGCCGTGGTCGACGCCCTGCGAATCCCGCGCATCGGTCCAAGCCTTGGCGGGGTCGAATCGCTTGTCGAGCAGCCGATGGTGATGAGCTACCACGATTTCACGCCCGAGCAGCGTCATGCCGTCGGCATCTCCGACAACATGATCCGGCTGGCCTGCGGCATCGAAAATGCCGAAGACCTGATCGACGACCTGAAACAGGCATTGGCCTAACCGGTCACGGTTGCCAAGTGCCAAGATATCATCCTGCGCGAGGCGAAGTCTGAGCCGTTTCTGTTGCAGAAAGGAACGAAACTGTAGGGTGGGTCGAGCGAAGCGAGCCCCACCACTGCGAATTTGGCTT
>JAEWUR010000552.1 GCA_023397045.1 Planctomycetota bacterium | reverse complement strand
ACGGAAGCGGAGCCGACTGGACCGGCACCGGACCGTTCACCGGTGCCGTCGGCATCGGCGCCGAATTCAACGGCGACGAACCCAGCGGCGACGAACCCAGCGGCGTCGTGGCCAGATCGATCCTCGGCAGCGGCGTGATCTGTCGGTTGTCGGTTCCCGCATCGAGAGCATGGCCGGCGAACGGATCGACCGCGGGAGCGTTCTTTTCCTTGTTGATGCCGAACGGGGCGAGCAACTGGCCCGCGCGTCCCGGTGCGGCCGCCGAGGCGCCTCGCTTGCGGTCGAGGTCGTGTCGTGCCTTCTGCGGGGTGTCGCCCATATAGAATGTGCCGTAGGAGACGCCCAACGACTCGGCTTGCGAGATCAACGTCTCGGCTGCCGGAAGATCGTTTTCAGCCATCGCTTGACGAGCGCGACGCAGCAAATCTCCCGCTTGTTGCCGCTGGAGTTCCGAGTCGCCTGTCGCCGACTGCCCCACAGCCGACGCTCCGAGCCAAATCGGGCTCATACCGCCAAGTGTATCCGCTTGTGCGATTCCTGCCGCAAGGACGATCGCCGCTGCGACCCAGCCGACACGTGTTTTTGCGGTTGTATTCAACAGAACTCTCCTTCTGAAACTCACCGGTTGTTCTCGTTCCGGCGATTTTTCCGCCCACCAAATATCGTTGTAGAGCTTCGCTGACGCCGTGATTCCAGTCCGACCAACGGGAGGCCGGTCTCGTTCGGAAAACCGTCGAACAACTGGTTCCATTCGTCTGCGAACATCACTAGAAGCCATCCTCGAAAAATCTGTCCTGATAATCCGCTCGATGAGAGCGGGTTAAATACCCGGGGGGCATGCCTCGGGTCAAGGGCAGTTGAGGACGTTTTTTTCACATGCGGGATAAATTTCCGCATCGAACCCCGTTTTTTGCGCGCAGAGACACAAGAAATACGCCTGATTTGGCGATTCAGATAACCCGTCAGACGGGTTCTGGGCAGAATTCGCGAAGATCGGGTTCGGCAACGCCGAAATCCTGCAATTCGCGGCTACATCCGATCGAGTCCGGTCGGTCGACCCATCGGTGGAACCGCTCCGGCCGGTCGCTCCGGCTCGGTCGAGGGCGGATTCTTGATCGCCTCGGATTTCGGCTGGTCCTCAACGTCTTCGAGAACATTCAGAACGCCATCCGCGTCGAGCAACAGCATCAGACCGGGCGAATTCACCGTATTCGACGATCGGCCCGCCAGCCGTTCGCCGCCTCGCATATCGACGGCCGTGGCATTGCTGACGAAATCGGCCGTCGAACTCGATGTCTCGGCAGGCGCAACCGGCGGCGCGCCGGGACCGGCTCCCGGCCGACCGCCCATCGGGCCAAGCAGAGCGCCAAGCCCTTCAGGTCCGCCCGCGGGCGGTTTGGGTGTGCGGTCCGGCTTTTTGGGTTTTTCCTTGTCATCCGGCTCGCCGCGGCCAAATAGTCCTCGCTCGCCGCCAAAAAGGCCTGGCCCTGCACCGGTTGGCGCCTTGTCGCCGCCGATCGACGTGCCTTTTTCGTTCGAATAATTCGCGATCTGGCCGCGCGTCACGGTGAAGTCCTTGTAGACCTCGATTCCCTTCCGCCGAACCCACGTCGTCATCAGGATCTCGGCCGAAGGATCCGCGTTCTTGCGCGTTTTGACCGAGGTCAGCAGGATTTGCGTATCTCGCGGGCCGGCCGTCACGACGCTGGGGTCCGACCACTTGGTTTTCAGATAACGTTCCTTGGCCAACTCGGAATTCTTCAAGTAGCTTTCCCGCTGATCGTAATTCGGGTTCTTCAACACCAGTTGAATGCGATAGACGTAGTGTTTTCCGGGTTCGACCGTGAAATCGAAGAATCGGAAAAGCTGATGGGTCGGCGGACCGTCGTCCGTTTCGTCTTTCACGGTTTCCTTGTCGGCCGTCTTGGTTTCGGCGTCTTGTTCTTCGCCGTCGAACCGAAGGCCTTCCGTGCGCTCGCCTTCGCGTCCGAATGCGCCCATGCCGCCGGGCATCATCGGGTTTCGTCCGCCAGGCACGCCTGCCGCCGGTTCGCCGCGAATCGCGACTTCTCGACCGGCTCCCATCAGCCCACCGCCGAGACCGAACGCTCCCTGGCCTTTGATCGAATCGGGGGCTAGGACCGGGATCTCGGGCTCATGCGCGACCGCGGCGTCCCAAGTGCGATTGACCAACGGACCCAACGGGAACGTGAGCGTTTCCTGAACGAATTTCGGAGCGACAACGTCCGAGTTGCTCGCCGCGGCCCATTTCTGCTTGGCCTTGTCAACCTCGCGGTAGGAGACGAACTTCTTGGCCTTTTCCCAGTCGGGCGCCGCCTCGTTGGCGTCGTCGACTTCGACCCGCTCGACGAGATAGCCCGCATAGACCGGGTAGTCGTTTTGCGGATCGTAGCCCAGCGACTGTTTGAATGTGTCGGCATAGGCGAGACGCTGTTTCTGGATGGGGACCAAGCCGGTCACGACAATCCAGGGCTGCGCGATCAGCCGCTCTCCGGCTCCGGCGCGGCCGACCGTGCGGAACGCGCCGATGGCCGCTTTGCTGCGAAGTTCTTGAACGGCGTACAGCGGCGGGGCATCGCGCAAGGGCGCTTTCGCAAACAACGGCGAATTCCAATTCACCGGCGTCACGTAAGGCGTCTCGTCGATCTCCAACCGGCTCTGCTTCGCGCGTTCGACGTACTTGTTGACCGCCAGCGTCTTATTCACCGGCGCGCTCGTCGGATTGTTCGGATCGCTTAGTTCCTCGGCCGGACTCGCGGCCGCCAGGTTTTCGATATACCCCTCAAACGTGGTCGATTCGATGTCGCGCTTGGCGGTCGTGACCGCCGACTTCAACTGGTCGGGCGTCTTGTTGTAATGGACCGCCGACGTCAACGACGAATACAACATGAAAAAGAACAACAGGGCGACAACGCCCAGTACGATCTTCTCCACGTTCTGGAGCAGGAAATCCTGGAGCGTTTTTCGATCGATTTTCAGCTTGAGTTTCATGCCTCAATTCCCCGTTTCGGGTGTCGCGGCCGGAGTTGCCGGCGCTTCGGCGGGAGGAGTGTCCGGCGTGCCGGCGGCAGGCGTCGCGCTCGCGTCGGTCGTCGCTGTTGCATCGGCCGTCGGAGTTGCGTCGGCCGGCGCAGCGCCCGGTTCACCCGGCGCGGCTTCGTTGCCC
>JAEWUR010000506.1 GCA_023397045.1 Planctomycetota bacterium | reverse complement strand
GGCGAATCCAATAATTCGGCGGAGGCGTCGGCGGCTGACTCGCGTTTGAACAGTCTCATCGCGAATCTGACCGAATTCGTCAACGTCAATTTCCATAACGCGGCCACCGATATGAAGACGATTGTCGGCGAGATTGCCGCAAGCGACTCGACCGACGAGCGTCGCACAACGGCCGCCCTGCAACAATCGCTGGCCAACGCCCGAAAGGACGTCACGTTCGTCCAAACGCACGATCTGCCGCTCAAATCCGATGTGCTTCACTTCGGCGGCGGCGCAAAGCTGGAAATCGGCCGGCGTTTTGCTCACGCGATCCTCGACCTTCAAACACGGTCCGCGTCGGTCGTGGCCAGATACTCCGCCGACCTCGCAATGCCCACGCCCGTCTCGCATCCGAGCACCCAGGGATGGACGGAAATCGATGCCGGCGCCGGCGTCGTCCTTCAGGGAACAACCAACGAAGCGACGCGCGGATGGCAGATTACGGACCATTCCAATTCCCTCAATCCCGGTTATTACCAACCGCTCAATGACGATGACTACCAGGCGATGTTCGACCGCGGCTGGAAGTTCAAGGCCAAGGTGAAGGTGGTCGAGGGCGGCGGGCTGGCGCTCTGGTCCGTCGCCGGCGATCGTTCGCCATCGGGCTGGGATATCTCAGGAGGGCCCGGCAATATGAATGGCTTCGATGTCCAACGCATCAACGGCGACGAACTCCAAGTGCAGCTTTGGCAGAACCCGGAGGCGCCAATCGTTCGGCTGGGCCCCGGTTCCGCCGACGCTTTTCACACGTTGGAACTCGTCGGGCAGGCCAAATCGGGCCAGTTCGACTTCTTGGTCGACGGGCAACTCTACTTCACGAGCAACCTTTCGATTGTTATGGGAATCGAGAACTTCGAGAACCGTGTCTTGTTCAACAGCGGTGACACGGCAGGCATTGGCCGAAACGTGATCTGGAGCGACGTGTCGCTTCAGACGCTTCCAGAGCCGAGCAGCGCGGCCGTTGGGCTGCCGGGCGTAATGATCTTGTTATGGCACCGCCGTCGCGCACGGCAATCGACCGGAGGACGTCAACCGTGAATCAGCAACCTCGCAACAAAAACACGCATTTTACCTTACCATGCCTGCCTTGCGTCGGATGGTGCGTTGTCGGGCTTCTGCTCGGACATTCCGCGAACGTCGATGCGGCGGTATCGGTCGACGTCAGCTCGTCGTTCCGTTATGTGGCGACCGCCAACGCGGCCGGCGGCTATGCGGCCTTTCCCGACGTCGCCCGATTGAACGATGGACGGCTTATGTGCATGTTCTATGCGGGATACGGTCACATATCGACGCCGACGCAGAGTTGGCCGAACGGCGGGCGGATCATGGGCGTTACCTCCACGGACGAGGGCGTCTCGTGGAGCGCGCCGCAGGTGCTGATCGACACGCCGGTGGACGATCGCGACCCGTCGTTGGCGTCGTTGCCCGACGGAAGACTGCTGTCGACGTTCTTCACCTATTCGAGCGGAAATGACGCGTCCTATGTGGCGGAATCTTTCGATCTGGGCGCCACCTGGACAACGCCGCGGTTGCTGGCACCGACGCCCTTTTTCAATAGTTCGCCGATACGGCGATTGTCGACCGGCCGACAGATCGCCCCACTCTATTATGAGGATGTCGGCACGTCGGCCTACGGCGCCGTTGCCTTCAGCGACAACGACGGAGCGGACTGGTCCGCGCCGATTGACATTCCGAATCCCGCTTCCCTCTATGCCGACGCCGAGACCGATCTGATCGAATTGACAAATGGCAATCTCTGGGCGGTCCAACGGGCGGCCAACACTGCCGCTCAGTATTCGATCTCAATCGACCAAGGCGAAAGCTGGAGCGATTCGCAACCGCTTGGGTTTGCCGCCCACTGCCCCTACCTGCTGCGCACGGAGCATGAGGACATGATCTTGATGGCCTATCGCGGTTTTGAGGGGGGATATGCGTACACGGCGCTACGTTACAGCCTCGACGAATGCCAGACATGGAGCGACCCGATCGCGATCGATCTGAATTGCCCCGGCGCCTATCCCTCGATGGTCAATCTGAACGACGGCTCCGTGTTGGTCGCCTATTACGAGGAAGGCGCCGGTTCGAATATTCGCGCGAGGACCATTCAGATTTCGGGGCTTCCCGAACCGGGAACTTGGATACTCCTGGGAACGGCAATTCCAACAATGGCGTTTTTCGCATGGCGGAAAAAAAGAGTAAAATAACTATATAGACGCTAGGGATGATTATCATGCTTTCTTCGCGAAAAAGAGGCTTCACGCTTGTCGAGTTGCTTGTGGTCATCACGATCATCGGCATATTGATCGCGTTGTTGTTGCCGGCGGTGCAGTCGGCGCGAGAGGCGGCCCGGCGCATGCAATGCGCCAACAACCTCAAGCAAATCGGCCTGGCGCTGCACAACTACCTCGCCTCGGCCAGTCTCTTTCCGCCGGGAGAGCACTTCTTCCCAGGCCCCGACAACTACGGACCGACCTGGGCGTATTCGATATTGCCCTTCATGGAATTGCAGGGTATCTACGACAATGTTTCTCCACAATACCCGACGTATTCCTATCCGTTGCAAGGGCCGCAGGCGCATCAAGACGCCCTTTGCACGCAGATTGCGTCGTATCGCTGTCCGTCCTCCCAACACGCACCCAAGTTCAACTACTATAAGCCGGCGACTCCGAACGCCCTTGGGTATTCGATCAACGACCTGTGCCTGCTGGAATATGTCGGCATTGCCGGATCGGATCGTTGGACAATCTCCTCGGGCAGCGAGCAATGCATCGGCGGCGTACTGTATCTGGACAGCAAGGTCGGCCCGAACGAAATCACCGACGGATTGTCGAACACCATCGTCGTGGGTGAATATTCCAACCTGGCGATAGGGCAGGAATTCGATGGCATCGGCGGCATTGGCGGAAACGAGGCGTCGTGGTGTCTCGGGGGAAGCAAAGTCGGCACGGCCACCGCCGGCTATTACGGCGTCAAGGGAGTCGCCTACGCGCCGAATTCGTCGGCATACAAAAAAGACGCCGGCAATCAATTCTGCGATTCATGCCAAACACCCGGCGTCAACACCTTGGCTCAGGCGGCACTCAAAAGCCCTCATGCGGGCGGAATCCAAGCGATTCTGGCCGACGGAGCGGTAACGTTCATCAATAATTCCGTTGACCTCGATGTCTACAAGAATCTAGCGGATCGGAAAGACGGCTATCCACCAGGGGCATACTAATGCGAAGCAACACTCAACACGGAGTATCGTCATTCTGAGGCAGCGAAGAATCTACGTTGACTTTTTGGCAAGATCCTTCGCTTCGATCAGGATGACTCTCTCAAAATGACACGAATCCCAAAGACGAGATGCCGATGAAGCTGCACCATGTTCTGAAAACGTGCTTCGTGATGGTCCTGATCGTCGCCGCGATCGGTTGCCGGCGCGGCGGGTTGGATTTGCCCACGGCCGACGTTGCCGGCAAAGTTACCTACCAGGGGAAACCGCTTCCCGCCGGCAGGATCGCTTTTGTTCATGCGTCCGGCCATGCCGCGGGGGCGGAAATCGCCTCCGATGGGACATTCACCGTGACGGCCTTTCAAGGTCCGAACAAAATCGCCATCGAGTATTTCGACTACGATGTGCCGGGCTCCAAAATCAAACGCTCTCCCATGTTGGACGCCAACAAATCAATGATCCCCAATCGGTATAAGAGCTACGGATTATCCGGCCTGACGTTCGACGTCAAACCCAAGGACAACCGCGCCGAGTTTGAACTGGTCGACTGATCGGCCTTTTACATTTCGCTGCATCCCTCACCTCCGAGAACGCACCATGTTATACCTGCGCATTTACTACGTTTGTTTCGCCGTTTGCGCGTTGTTTGGCTTCGCGCTGCCGTCGTTAGCGGACGACGCTGCGACGCCGTTCGTCTACGTTTGTCGCGATGCGGGCGCGGGGGGCTATCAAGCGTTTCCGGACGTGTGCCGGCTGCAAGATGGGCGGTTGATGTGCGCTTTCTACGCCAGCTATCACCATATCGGATTGCCCCGGCCCGAGAATCCCAAGGGCGGCCGAATTTCCTATTGCCTGTCCAACGACGAGGGACGCACGTGGAGCGAGGCTGTGACGCTGTTCGACAGCCCCGATGACGATCGCGATCCCTCGCTCGTGCAACTGAAGAACGGGCGGCTGATCTGCAACTTTTTCAGTCTCCACCGAAACGCCGATCGTGAACTGCCTTGCCCCGATCCCTTGCGCGAACGATATACCGCGACCGGCACATGGATTCTCGTCTCGGACGATTGCGGGCAGTCTTGGTCCGAACCCCGCAAGATCTACGATTGGTATGCGAGTTCGCCAATCCGCGAACTGTCAAGCGGACGTCTTCTGATGCCTCTGTACGCCGAATCGGACGGCAATCCTCCAACGGCGTTCGGCGCCGTCGGCGCGAGCGACGACGGCGGCGCGACGTGGAATCCGCCCGTCGAGATCCGTAACGGCGGCAGACATTTGGACGCCGAAACCGACGTGATCGAATTGCCGAACGGCCGTCTTTGGGCGGCGCAACGCGCAGCCGACGGCCCCGCATGTTACGCAATTTCCTACGACCAAGGCAATCGATGGAGCGTTTCGAAATCTCTCGATTTCGTGGCCCATTGCCCGTACCTCCTGCGTCCCGCAAGCCGCCCCGATCGAATCCTTTTTGCGTATCGTGGTGTTGACGAGACGGGCGCCGTCGTCACCGCCCTGCGCTACAGCACCGACGGGTGCAAGACATGGAGCGAGCCGATCGAGGTCGATCGTTTCGGGGGGGCCTATCCCTCAATGGTCGATCTGAACGACGGCTCGATCCTGATCGTCTATTACGAGGAAGGAGCAAAGTCAAGCATCCGGGCCAAGCGGTTTCGCGTCACTGACGGCGGCGTCGAATGGCTTTCGTTTTGAAACTACGCGAGCACGACGTGATGACGCACGCGGCCGCGATCCTCGATGTTACTCTTGAAGCCGCCAGCGAACAAGGAGCACATCCATCTTGCACCAGTCGGTGCCCGGCTGATTGGCAAAACCCGCGCCGAATGCCGTTAGGATTGTTCCGTCGGGCAACAGCACGGTGGATGACGATTGGACGCTGCAATACCACGAATCCTCGCCCCGAAGGTTGCTCTCCCACTTGGCCAGGACGTACCGATGCTCCATGTCCCATGTCTGCCCGTTGTCGTCGCTGACGACCGCCTCGACGCCCACGACAGGGAACCCCTCGGCGTTGTTCGGATACCCGAGCCGCACGGCGTAGGTCATCAGAATTCGTCCGTCGGGCAGCACCACCATGCTTGGATGGTGCCGGCCGAATTCGTGCAGGACGTTTACGTCGGACCAGGTGCGGCCCTGATCCCTCGAGACCGAGACGCCCAGCCCCGAGTAAAGGTCGGGGATATCGCGCCGCGTCGACCATGCGGGATTATCCAAGCGGCAGGCGGCCACCCAATCGCCATTGGCGGCAACGATCATGCTGACTTCGTTTGTTCCCAACCATTGCGGGACCTTCACCGGCTCGCTCCACGTGCGCCCCGCGTCCACACTCGATCGAAGATACGCTTGCGAATACTTGCCGACGGGCGATTCGCGCGGCACGCCGGTCGGTCGCCAACAACCCTCGACAAGACGCGCGGCGCTGTCGTCATCTTCCTGGAGAACGAGCAGAGGATCCCACGTATAGAGTTCTCCGCCGGGGACATCGCAAGGAACCATTTCCCAGGTGCGTCCTTCGTCTGAACTCGTCCAAAGCACGCGAAGATCTTCCGGATAGGCGACAAGCCGGCCATTCCCCAGGTTCGTCAGCCCCAACGCATCGGCGTCCGGGTTGCCGGCGCTGTCGACGTGCATCCAACGCCGTGGGCTCCACGTCTTGCCAAGATCGTCGCTTTCGATCAGGGCGGCACGCGTCGGCTTTCGACATGACGCGAGCATCAGCACGCGGTTCTTCTCCGGCATATAGACCATGTACGGCATCTGCGCATTTTCACCGTCCCACGGTTGGCTAATCCACTGGATTTCCGCCGGAAGGGTCGTGACGGTTGAACTTTCGCCTTGCATTTTTTCGACGATGTGCTTGCGTGCATCAAACGGGTAGGGTTTCACCGTCGGCAGGGTTCCCTCGACTCGCAGGTCGTCGACCGCAATGCCGGTGCGCCCGTTGCGTCGGTCGAACGTCACCAGCACATTCGAGACATTGCCCGCGGCCGAGTCCCAGTCGAGTTCCGGCGTCTTGAAGTCGTGTTTTTCTCCATGCAGATCCGTCCAATGAGCTTCTCCCCATGCCTTGTTGCGATTCAGATCGACCGTCATGCTGAACTGGACGACGGTGTCGTGGGCGCCTGGCAGCGGTTCCTTGAGTAACCGATAGGATCCCAACTCGCGCCCGTCCAAAATGGGATATTCATTCGAGTGGACATGGCCGACCCAGAACTCCCAGCCGTCCGGAGTACTGATCCAGCCGCCGCCGCGAGCGTAGAATCGCGGCTGTGATGGGCAAAGACCGACGGACGACGTCGCCGACGTCTCGCCGGATGCGCAGGCCGAGAACGACAGTGTGACCCGACCTGAGACCACTGTCGGAAAGGGCTTGCGAAACGAGTTCTCGGACCCGACAACCGTTGCCGCACTGCCGTCCAGAAAATTGCCGGCGAAACGCTCGTCGCCGCTGCCGATCAACACATTGCCGGTCGAATTGGCGCCGGAGCCGTCTGGTCCGACGAGTATCCAACCGATGGCCGGGTCCAGAATCGACTGCCCCGATACGGTCTCCGGCCGATCGAAATCTTCGGAAAAGATCAAATCGGCAGCGTGCGCCCACGCGGTTTGCACGCACACGATTGCCGCCCAAAAAAGAATGCGAGACCAACCTTGTTTCATCATTTATTGATACTCAGGCAAATAATGTTGGGTGATTCATGGCCGAAGACTCCTGTTTACCGGCCTTCCGTTGGTCGGCCTGCCGACATTTCTTTCCTGAGACGCAATACTCCCCGGCTTCACCGTATCTAGCAACCGTACAACATTGCCGAAAAAAATGTCGCTTATGTCAGATTCGCTTAAATCGAGGATGTCGGCAGCCTCATACACCGCCCGCAACGATTCGAGGCCCACCAGCATCGGATTACATGCCGTCGCATCGGACCAGCCCGGTATGGCCGGGGACAGCCAGAAAAAGGCGTCGCCAAGGGTGATTGCCCTGCCGCGGATTTGGGAAACCGGAAAATCGGAACCCCAAAGGAGTCTTTTCGCGCCGAACACCTTGAGAACGGCGATGATGGGCCCGGATTCGCAAATGCACGATGTGTCGAACCAGACGTTCGGCAGGTCGCGAATGCCGCGCAGCCCCGGCAACGCATTCGGTGCATGGAACGACCGGCCGCAATGCGCCAGAATGATTTTCGCATTCGGATACTTCGTGCATTTGTCGCGCAATTGGGCTTGGTTGCCCGGATTCGAAAGGGCGTCCTTTCGAACCAGATGCAGCGTCATGAGCAACCCCCGTTCGTCGGCCATGCGCCACATCCAATCGGGTGCATAGCCTTCGATCGAGGAGTCCGCCGTTGGGCTTTCCGTACTGAAGAAGTAATACGGTTTGAATCCAACGATACCGGGTTCCGCCAGCCACGCTGTAACCTGCTCCGCGCACAGACTCGGCGACACGAGAAGCAGTCCGCGAAGGTCGGGACGGCTCTTCAACTGATCGATGAGAAAGGCGTTGGCCTGCGGAAG
Organism: Planctomycetota bacterium; assembly: GCA_023397045.1. Lineage (GTDB taxonomy): Bacteria > Planctomycetota > Planctomycetia > Pirellulales > Thermoguttaceae > JAEWUR01. Next base: position 409 of record JAEWUR010000506.1, on the reverse strand, counting down.
ATCGCAGGGAGGCCATATATACGGCATCAGCAGTCCGCCGGAGAGCCGTCCCGCGCCCAACGGACGTTCAATGTGCGTTTGCCATTCGGCGCACGATGCCTCACAAGGCCCCTCCAACGCAAAATGTGGCGGCTCGATGTGCATATCGGCGAGGCGATAGATATGCGCATGGGCATCGAACACCTTTGGCGGAAGTCGCCGCTGCATGGCGCGTGAAAACGAGGCGTCCGACGCGGTGAACATCCAATTGCCGGGCACGACCTTGGTCGCCGATTCCGCAGGTTCGTTCGACATGATGTTCACGATCCCTTGTCGCCGCTGTGGGTGGCCATCCGATTCACAACTCGTCCGGCGTCTGCAATGTCACCGAATCGAGATCGAACTTGTTTCGCAAATCGGAGTCGTGGGG
>JAEWUR010000487.1 GCA_023397045.1 Planctomycetota bacterium | reverse complement strand
AGCCACGACAGATTACAGGCGAGGATCACAATGCCGAATTTGATCGTCGACGACGGCACCATGATGTAGTCGATGCCGCTGTTCAGCGCCGCCATGAGCGACAGCCCGACCGGCAGCCACGACATGCCCCGATGGGCAAGGAAAAAATCGTCGAGTCTCATCTGCTTTCGGGAGAAATACGCCCCGATGCCCGCCAGCGCAATCAGATACGCCGCGAGAATGCCGATATCGACGGGATGGAGATTGCCCATGCATCACTCCTCGTGTGGTTAAGGCTGCGGATGGGATGTTACAGGGGGTTCGGTGCGTGTTGTGGAAGCGTCAAGGAATCGATCCAGGTCGATCCGTTTGGCTGCATGCAAACGGACTGGCCCCAGCAATCCTGAGTCAAGCAATGCCGAATTCCGACCGAAAACCCGCATGTTCGTGTGGGTCGTGCGTTGTTCCTCGGGCAGGAACGCGTCTCCGATCAGTCGGTTGGGCCAAAGATTCGTGACCTTCACTTCCAATAGGTTCTTTCCCGGTCGAAGCGACTCGGTCACATCCACCCGGAACGGTTCTTTCCATAACAAGCCGCACTCCTGATCGTTCAGACGCACTTCCGCGAGGTTTTTTACGGTTCCCAGGTCAAGATAGACCCGCAAGGTTTTGTCGACGTTTCCTTTCGGAATCGAGATGTCCGTTCGATAGGTCGCCGTGCCGGAAAAGTATCTGATCTCCGGTTGGTCGTGGGCGGTCCAGGAACGAAGCTCGTCGAGCATGATTTCCCGGTCGGGAAATTCGAGTTGCCACGGCCCGGAGAGATTCCTCGGGTTCGGCAACGTTCGGACCGACTTGGTCAACGTCTTGCCGGCCGAATTGCAGAACGTATAACTGCCCGATTTCAGCGCAATCGCCGCATTTGGCTGCTGCTCGCCTGCGACAAACTCCAAACAAGAAAGATCGATGGGAGCGTCTTCGTTGGACGAAAAGAGCGTTTCGCCATTTCGGACGACCTGGACGATTCGCTCGTTCTCCGCGGGCAATCGGAACACAACGAACGCGGAACCGGCCGGCGGAAGACGCAATGGCATCCAAGTCCGCTCGCCGTCGTCGCTATAAACGATCTGCGGCTGAAGCATTCCGCTGTCGGGATGCCACAATTCCGGTGCCTTTCCCGTCACGCGAAAACGCGCGACGGCGTCAATCGCCCGCGTCCGATCTCGGTTCGCAACGAAATAAATCTCTACATCGCCGACCCGTCGATGGCAATAGGCCAATCGCTGCGACGGGACTTCCGGCATTGGCTGATGCGAAAAGTCGGGCAAGACGCCGTCGCCCAACAAAACCTCTCGCGGAGTTTTACCCCAGATGATCCGTCCTCGACCGATGCGGCGGTCTCCCGTCGGCGTCTCGTCCGGACCCCACAACTCCCGCACGATTTCGGCGACCCTTGCATCGCAACGCGGATAATCGCGAAGACCGGGCGAAAAACTCGGGCGGGGCCAAACCACGGTCGCGCCCTCGGATACCAATTCAAGCAACTTCTGTGCGAGTTCGGGGCGAATCAGTTCGCCGTGGCAGGGGAATCCCTTGGCAATCGCCTCGGGATAGACCAGTAGCTTGTAGCTCATGCCGTCGGGAAGTACGAGCCTTCCGTCTTCAACCTTCAGCCGATCGAGCAACGTCTCGATATCGGCGAAATCGCAGGCATAGTCGTCGCCCAGCGAAGGACAAAGCTCGTACCAATACTCGCGATTCGGCGGCATGAAGTTCGGCGCATGCTCGCCGTAGTAGCAGAGAACATCCGCCACGGGCAAGCCTTGCTGGAGCAGGAATTGGCATCGAGCCAGGTAATCGGTCAGGCATTCCGATTGCTCCCACCATGTGATGTTCGGCTCGAAATGCGTTCCCGCGTAAAAGACGTATCCGGGCTTGCCCGCCTCGGGCGGCGACGTCGAAAAACCGTGGATCCAACACTGGTTCAACCCTTCGCAAAACGCACGGTCCACGAAGGGCTTCAGGTCTTGCGGGCTTTGCGTCCAATGTTCCCAACTGGTAAAAGCCTCGGCCGCGACCAGCCGAACGCCGTTCGTATGGGCCGCCGAGGCGGCGCCGCGAATGTTCAACGTATGCTCTTGCGCCCAAAACTCACCCATCGGGATTTCGGTCCGACTCAAACAACGCAACGCGTTGATCGGCCCCGGCGGCGGTCCGCCCGCCTCCGACATGAACTTCAGACCGCGCTTCCGGCATAACTCGCGAAAGCATCCGTAATGGTTATCCGCAATGCAATCACTGATGGTCTGGCGGAAATCGAACAAGAAACGCTCGGTCGCCTCCGGGTTTTCCACAATGCGCCCCGTCATCACCGGAAGAGGATGGTTTTTTTCAAAACGCTCACGCTGTTGGAGCTCTTCCGGCAACAGACGTTCCGTCGCATCGGGGTTCTCCACAATGCACCCCGTTAGCGCGGGCAGATAGGGCGTCATGTCGTATCCCCGACGCCGCTGGAACTCCTCCATGAACCGCCCGGTCCAATTCACCGTTCCGAAATCGCAGCTATCGCACTCGACAAAGGTGAACGTTTTGCCCGTGTGCAATCCGACATCGGCAGCCAACTTTTCCACTGTTGCCTGGAAATGGAGATCCATCGCCTCGGCGCTCAGGTGGTCGAGCATCGGCCCGCCCGGCCCAGGACCGGTGAGAAGCCTCGGCCGGCCGCCCAGTGCGTGCGCCATGCGAAGAATGACCCAATCGCCCTCGGGAACGTCCCAATGCAACTTTCCCTCGGCATCGAGTTGTTCGGTGAGGTTGATGACCGATTTCAACGGGATGGCATCGTTGGTAACTTCCTTGTCACTTCGCGCCCAACCTAACAGGTCCGGCGTCGTTTGTTCCACTTCGCGATACGCCGATTTGAGCGTCCAACCCTTCATGGCATTGTTGGCCGATCGTTCCGGTATCGCAAGAACCGCGATATCGACGACCGTCTCCGGGCGGAACGGAAGACCGCGACCATCGTCGACTTGCGGGACGGGTAGGGGTAATGCTTCTGAAAATTGTCCTGGCCCCTGAACCTTCGTTTCGCTCCAGACAAGACGGCGGCCGCAAAGTTCGGGCGGAACCCACGGCCCGCCGCAATTCCATCCCTCGCTGTCCATCAAGCCGATTTCCATGCCAAGCCTTGCCGCTTCCTCGACGGCGTGGCGAAACAATTCGCGCCAGGCATCGGACATGAACGGAACGCCTTGGGGGATAACGGCGCCGTCGGGACATTGCTCGACTTGGGTCTGGAAGATCATCGCCCCGCCAATGCCCTTCCGATGCATTTCCTTGAGATCTTCGGTGATCTGTTCGCGCGAGATGCTGCCGTTGAGCCAATCCCAAAACACGCGAGGACGCGCCGACAGCGGCGGCGACCGGAAGCCCGCGGATAAGTCAAGTCCCGGAACCGTCGCGGTCGGTTCGCTCGCCGAAACGAATCCCGTCGCCAAGAGGACGCACAGCAGCGACATGCCTGCAAGTAGCCTCATCGCGGGCCCGCGGAATCGCAACATGGCGTGATCCTTGTGCGCGAATTGAAAAACGGTGACATCAACCGCAAAGCGCGGTATTCCGCTTGCGGCGTCGGAACAATTGACCCTCAGATAAGTATTGCAACAAGGCCGACCATCGGGAGGCCGGATTGTTGGCAAACAGGTGAAACCCCATGTTGCATTACTTTGCTGACCATCAATAAAGGCGTGCCGTTGTCGGAACGTGTTCGATGGATAGGTTAACTCTTCGCTGTCTGAACGGGCGTTTCCCGCGCCGCATGACGGAGGTGTTCGCGGGCAAGGGCCTCGGCCTTGTCGGGGTCGGCTTTCAAGATCGCATCGATAATCGCTACGTGTTCCCGAAGCGTCCGCTCCGCATTGATGGTTTGGCCCCATACTTTGCCCAATACTTGATGCTGCCGGGAAAGATCCGACAGCAGGCGGTTGTTTGACAACTCGGCGATGCGCAAATGAAATTGCCGATCCAGAAGGTTTTTTTCTTCGAATTCACCCGCCACGGAAAGATCGTAGATTCGCTGGGCGAGTTCGCGAAGGTCCTGGGCGTCTCGTTCCTTCATTTTTCCACAGCACTCGCGAGCCGCGACGCCGTCAAACACTTCCCGCAGGACCTGCAATTCATGGATGGCCTGCGCGTCGAGCGACCGCACCTGGACGCCGCGATTGTCGAAGGACTCGACCAGACCGAGCCCCTCCAGTTCAAACAACGCTTCGCGAACCATGCCCAACGAACAGCCGAACTGCCGGGAGAGCTGCAACTGAACCAGTTTTTCGCCCGGTCGAAACCGGCCGTTGGCGATCATCTGTTCGATCGTATTTCGCACGCGGTGTCGCGCGATCTTTCGAGCGCTGCCAGAACGGGGCGACTTTTTGGCGACCTTCATGGTTCTCGCTCCAGGGTTTGAACGTATTCTGTTGGGGCTCAGAAAAACAATGTTGGAAGGCCGACCAACGGGAGGCCGGTGAACAGGAGTTTTCGGCCGTGGACCACCAAACAGCGTTTGCCTGAGTATCAATAAGCGTGCCCATCAGGACGGTTTTTGCGGTTCTCGGTACACCCTCCATTGAACCATACTTTCGAAAGTTGTCAAGAGGGCATCTGAGGAAAAACACGAAACACCGACCGTGTATATAAGTCGTTTGACGCCAAATGTTTAGAATACCGTCATCTAAAAGTCCAACAAGATTCAAGTGGCGATAACGGCGCAATTTTCGATACTTGCAACGACAACGGGAGACGTGGCGCCGGCAGCAGACCGTATGCGGATCCCAATGGAAATTGATGAGGATTCTTCGGATCCGGAAAGGAGCGACGATTCCCCGGGGGATTCGGCAAGCGGCTGCCGATTGGGAGCCTGAGCCGCTGCGCAACACAAGATGGGGATGCGGGTTTTATTTGCGAGAACGTTCCACCAAGATCGGAAACCGGTTTTCGCCGACGTCGCGGCTGACCGTGCATTTCAATCCCGACGTGCTGAACTGCGTGTATCGAAGATCGATCTCCATGCGTGGATCGACCGGTTCACCAATCCTTCTCGGCGGAGCAGGAGAGATCAACACGAGATGCTCGCCTTCGATCGCTCCGTCATCCGGCTCAAATGTGCTGAGTTGGAAGGTGCCGTCGGGCTGGATCGTCCCACGCGCCGTCACGGATTTCTCGGCACGCACTGGCCGGAACTCGATCGTTCCGCCGCCTAACGGCGTCCCGTCCGAAAAGACCACCTTACCGCCGGCCTGATAGGTTGGCGGCCCCTGACCGCCGCAACCGATAAGAAGCACGGCGGGCATTGCAGCAAGCAGCAATATTAAAGGCTTTGATTGCGGTTTCATGGGATTCCTTGGGAGCCTAACCCAAAACATCTCCCCTCGCCCTTTGGGAGAGGGGACTTCTGGGATAGGCCCCTCAATCCAATGCATTGCCGGGAATCACGTTCCCATCCTTCCGGCACGCCAAATAGCCCAACACGTCCGTGTTGAGCGAGACGGAAAGAGACGTCACGCGGCCGTCGCCAAAGACGAATTGGCAAACGCCGGAGTGGGAACTGCCGAAATTGATGTTCACCGGATCGGTGTCTCGCATTGCCAGGGAATAGCCCGGCCCAGCCAACCGTGCATAGGTCGCCAACTCGTCGGGATTGTAGATTGAGGTGTCGTAGGCCGAGAAGCGGCCGAAGCTATCGCGCGGGACGTGTTTTTCGCCGACCAACAGAGTGTTGCTTGTGCCGTCGAGGATGTCGGAAAAACTCAGTTTATACCGATAGCTTCCCGTGGGTGCTCGATAGTTTGGGTCGGATCCCAGGCATTGGGCATCCGGCGTGGCCGCCGCCTGCCAAGCGCCACGGCAATAACCCTCGAAATCCCAGTAGAAATTGCCGTGGCCCGGATCTCCATCCGGTCCGTTCCGCTTGTCGCCGATCACTGCGGCGTAATCGCCCAGCGCGCCGGGCTTTCGATCGGAAAGATTGCCGTTCCGATCATCTCCGTTGACGCTCACCGTTCCCTCGCTCCCTTGCGACGGCGATCGGCGCGAGGGACAGTAAAGCCCCGCTATTTGATGCAAGCGGTTTTCGGCGGACTGCTCATAATATCCCCACGGCGTTCCGGAAGCCGGCTTCAACGCGGTCCATTGTTCGTAGAAGTTGCCCTCCTCGTAATAAGGAGCCAGCACAATCGCCCACGTGCCGTCGAAACAACCATAGCGCGTGGGTGGCAGCGCATTGTAGGTATTGGCGAAATTGTGGATCGCCAAACCGATCTGCTTCAGATTATTTCCGCACTGCATGCGGCGGGCCGCCTCGCGCGCCGCTTGCACCGCCGGCAATAGCAGCGCGATCAGAATGCCGATGATCGTGATGACCACAAGCAACTCGACAAGCGTAAAACCATGAGCCATCCGCTTCATGAGATCGATTCCGATAAAAAAGAGGCACAAACCACTCTCTCATCTTCGTTGCGAACCGATCCTGTGTCAATGATTTCTTTCGTAGTTTATCTGCGATATTTCGTCATTCTCTACCCGCGTTGCATCTTGTTGCGATAGCGCAACGGGCTTTGTCCCATTGCCGATTTGAAGGCGTGCGTAAGATACTCGGGCGAATTGAATCCGGACGCGGCGGCTACCTTGGGGATCGAAAGGTTCGTCTCGGCCAGCAATTGCACCGCCCGCTGTAAATGGACTCGGCGGATCTCTTCGGCCGGCGTGCGCCCCAGAACCGCGGAAAAGTTCCGCTCGAGCTGGCTTCGGGAAATCGGCACCGCGCGCAACACGTCCGCCACCCGTATCGGTTCGCCCGCATGATCCCGAATGAACCGGACGGCGGCCACCAATTCCGGATCGGTCAATGCCAACGTATCGGTCGATTGGCGCGTTACGATCTGCATTGGCGGGACGAGGATCGGTTGTTTCGGAGGCCGGCACTGCTTCCGCATCAAACCGTCCAGCAGCGTTGCCGCCTCGATCCCGATCTGTTCCGCCGGAACTCCAATCCCCGACAGAGGCGGCGAACAAACCTCGCACATCAGCTCGTCGTCGTCGCCGGCCATCACGGCGACCTGCTCGGGAACGAGCAACTGCGCCATCCGGCATGCTTCGAGGACGTTTTGTCCCTCGGGCACGGTCCACGTGAGGATGGCGACGGGTTTGGGCAGCCGGTGGATCCAGCGCACGAGGTCTTTTTGATGGGCGTTCCAATCCGAACGAATGCTCGCCCCGCGGCTCGGTTGATAGACGTCGCAGGGATGGCCCGACGCGGCAACCGCCTCGACGAACGCCCTGCAGTGATTCGTAATGAACGTCGAATGCAGCTCGCCGCAGTACGCGAAATGCTTGAAGCCACGGTCCGTGAAGTGCTCGACCGCCATGCGCGCGGACGCATGGACGTCGTCGGTCGCGCGAGGAAAGTTCACGCCGCCGAGAACCAGCCGCGAAATGTTGACGGTTGGCACTCGGGCCGAGGCGATGTGCCGCCCCATCGCGAGGGTCGAGATGCGAGCGATTATCCCGTCGCCGCGCCAGCCTTTCGGCAATCGCAGCGGCTCGTCCTTCGCGCCCGTGGCCGTCCAAAGGTGCCACGGCCCGTGCTGATGCGTGTATCGAATGATGCCTTGCAAGACGCGGCGTCCCCAGGCGCTTGAAGGATACGTGAACAAGGCAACTCGTGGTATATCGTTCTTCATCATCCTTTAATTATAACACATAGCCGACCAGCGAATGACGCATTTTCGCAGAACTATTACGAATTATTTCATTGACGTTTTTTTCGGTTCCACGCATGATGGAAGGAGTGACCGCAGTTGCTTCTGTTCCGTGTTTCCTATCGTGTTTCTCTTTTTCACAAGGAGTGGGTTATGTTCCAAAAGGCGTTTATCGTGGCGTCCGCCGTCCTCGCGTGCGTGGTCCTCTCATGCGACGTTGCCTCCGCGGCACTGGTGGAGATCACCGACACGTTCGGTTCCGATCCCGGTTGGATCGGCGTCGGCAATGAATCGAACGGGCAAAACTTCGGATTCAGCAACACCAACAATGCCGGCGGCGCTGCCGGCGAAGTCGGCGGCTTGTTCAACCGCGACACGTGGGCCTCCACCGCTTATTATGCGAAGGATGTCGGTTCGGTCACACTCGACGACGAGTTCCTCTTCCAGGACTACCTCTACGGCTATAATGACGCTGGAAATGGTATTGTGGATCAAGGGTGGCTGATCGGGCTCTTTGACCGCAACGGCACGGTCGGATCGTGGCCCGTTTCTCCGATGATGGGCATCGAGGCGGCGGACGCTTCAGCCTATGCGTATGCCAACTTCGGATCGGGCACGGTCAACGAGACCTACATCAAGGATTTCAACGGGACGGGCACGATCAGCATGCACTACGACCCGTCGGCGGGCAGCTATGGTCAATTCTCGATCACGCTGGACGGCTCGACCTCGACCTTTTCCCTTACGGAGGCACAACGTACCAGCGGTACGGTTTTCAATTCGTTTGGCATCATGACATGCCCAGTCAGCAGCCCAGACAGCCGGGCCTCGGTGAATTTCTACATCGATTCCCAGGTGCCCGAACCGTCCGCGATTATCCTTTTAGGCTGCGGACTATTCGGACTGCTGGCCTACGCCTGGCGCCGCCGCAAGTAGTCGTGATGGCCTAGGT